>DAOTAI010000276.1:0-6869 GCA_035593865.1 Acidobacteriota bacterium | reverse complement strand
GGGAACCTCAAGCAGTCTTACGGCTTCTTGTGTAAGGAGATGCAGCGGGAGGCCACAATGGCCATCATTTGCCGCTTCAAGCAGCACGTGACTCAGGCCGGCGGACGCGCGCTTGACCGAATCGGCTGGTATCCCGAGCCGCCTCGCAATCTGGTCGGCGCTTCGAAAACCGATACCATGAATATCTCGGGCCAGGGCGTACGGGTCCTCCATCAGTATTTCGATGGCCTTGTCACCGTAGGTTCTATGAATTCGTACGGCACGACTCGTGCTCACACCGTGCGAGTGGAGGAATACCATGATTTTGTGGATATGCTTCGCTTCCTCCCAAGCGCTTTTGATTCTCGCGCGCTTGGCTGGCCCGATTCCCTCGACACGCTCCAGCGCTCTGGGCGCCTCTTCGATGACTGAGAAGACCCGGGTGCCGAACTCGTTAACCAGACGCTCGGCCAGAACGGGCCCGATCCCCTTTATAAGTCCGCTTCCCAGGTACCGCCTTATTCCGTCTTCGGTGCTGGGAGTAGAAGTCCTGATGGTGTTCGCGCGGAATTGCAGACCGTGATCGCGGTCTTGGACCCACCGCCCGTCCGCCTCGATCCACTCACCTGGGGTGATTGAAGGCACAGAGCCCACAACGGTTGCAAGCGCAGCCCGCATCTTTGACTGAACTTTCAGGACGCAAAATCCGCTCTCTTCGTTGAAGAACGTCACCCGCTCGACGAGGCCTGTCAGCTTCTCTTGACTTGTCTGTGGAGCGGAAGCTCTCTTCATGGTTATGAAATCAGATAATAGCAAGCACGTCCGCCAGGGCCAATCGAGAAGCAGGCGCCCCCTCATAGGGCCCCTCATAGGGACAGTCCCTGGCAACCCCTGGCAATCCCTGCCAGCCCTTTGGGGCCTTTGGGGACAGTCCCTCGCCTTTTGCCGCAACGGCTCTTAGGAATATCTCTTAGGGACAGTCCCTGGCAACCTTTGGGGACAGTCCCTGACTTTTAGGGAGTCCTTGGCACCTCGTGGCGGCAACCTTTCGGGGGCAACCTTTCGGGGACAGTCCCTCGCCTTTCACCGCAGGCGTCTATTTCATGACTCCGGCATGACGCAGAGAGGGCGAAACCAGGCATGGTCTTCCTATCCGCGCGTCTTCACGTCTCGTGTCATCACGTCTCGTCTTCACGTCTCGTTGGGGGCGCCCCTCCCCTGTGCTAGAATTTGCGTGATCCTTCTTGTACTCTCCCGAAGACATTTATGAATCCACGATCAAGCGGACTGCTTCTTCACCCCACCTCGTTACCGGGAAAGTGGGGAATTGGTGATCTCGGTCGCCAAGCTTTTGACTTTGTCGACTTCTTGGAGCGGGCGGGACAGCGAATTTGGCAGCTACTGCCGCTGGGCCCGACGGGGCTTGGCAATTCTCCGTATCAGTGCCTCTCATCTTTTGCCGGAAATCCTTTGCTGATCAGTCCTGATGAACTGCTGGAGCAGGGACTTCTTCGAGAAGAGGAGATCGGCAAGGCACCCTCCGTCGATCAGCTGACAGAAGGCAGAGTGAATTACGCGGCCGTGGAAAGGTTCAAGCGATGGTGTCTGGATCGGGCTTATGATCGCTTTAAGAACGATCCCGATCATCCGCTGCGTCTCCAGTTCGCGACTTTCGCGACGGCGGAAGAAGAGTGGCTGGAAGATTTTGCATTATATGCAGCCCTCAAGGATCATCACCAAGGCGCTGCCTGGGACAGGTGGGAGCGGGGCGCAGTCTTAAGAGAACCAGCTGCTCTTCAACGGTGGAAACAACAACTACGCGACCAAGTCGAGGCGCACAAGTTCTTCCAATTCCTCTTCTTCTCACAATGGAAAAAACTTAAAGCCTACGCCAACAAAAAGGGTATCCGAATTGTCGGGGATATGCCGATATTCGTGGCCTATGACGGGGCCGACGTCTGGTCGCACCCCGACCTCTTCTTCCTCGATGAGGACCGGCGGCCGACCTTCCTGGCAGGCGTCCCGCCCGACTACTTCAGTCAGACCGGCCAACTCTGGGGGAATCCGCTTTTCCGATGGGATCGGATGGCTCAAGAAGGTTATCGCTGGTGGATTAATCGGGTTAAGACAACTCTCAATCTGGTCGACGTTGTCAGGCTGGATCATTTTCGGGGGTTTGAAGCCTACTGGGAAGTCCCGGCGGACGAGAAAACGGCGAAGAACGGCCGGTGGGTTAAAGGGCCTGGAGAAAAACTCCTCCTCGCCCTCAAGGACGCGGTTGGCCAGCTGCCCTTCATCGCCGAAGATTTGGGCGTCATTACTCCGGAGGTTGAGGAATTGCGGGACCAGTTCGGGCTACCTGGCATGAAGGTGCTCCAGTTCGCCTTTAGCGACAGCGCCGCCAATCCTTACCTTCCTCATAACCATGTCAGGAACTGTGTCGTGTACACCGGTACTCATGACAATGACACGACAGTCGGCTGGTTCGAAGGGCTGAATGCGCTCGAGAGAGAGGTGATCTCCTGCTATCTCGGCCATCCCTTTCAGAACCCTTGCCGCGACTTGGTGCGTTTAGCGTTTTCTTCAGTGGCCGATACGGTTATAGTACCCGTGCAAGATCTGCTTTGCCTGGGTCCAGATGCGCGTATGAACATTCCCGGGGTCGCTTCGGGCAACTGGGAATGGCGCCTGAAACCCGGGATGTTAAATGATCAGTTAGCGGCTGAACTGATGGAACTGACCGAGTTCTTTGGGCGAGGTAAGGATAGCAAGGTACCGCTGAGAAAAGCGTTGACCGCGAAGGCCAGTCAGGTCGCCCACTTACCGCGACCGAGAGACTGATCGCCACAGACAACCTCGCTCAGCGTCAGAACGTCCAATGGGGACTTGCTGAATGCCTTTCGACTGCTTTCAGGAAACACCCATTCAGACACTGGGGCAATTTCTCGATCTGGTAACGCCGACTGAAATCGACCCGAACAGCGGGCGCCGCAGGGATTACTCGGTCTACCGGGGTGATTCCGACGCCACGCGCCCGCTTCTAACCAGTCTTGATAAACTCGGCGGCCTCTCCCCGCCCCATACCAAAGCGCATCTGGAAGAACACATCCTGAGGAACTTTATCCGCTACTCGCGGCCTTATCTTCAGCAGCCGTACGCCAACGATTGGGAGCTGCTCATTATTGCACAGCACCATGGTTTGCCGACCCGCCTTCTCGACTGGACGTACTCGCCTTTAGTGGCGGCCAACTTCGCCACCTTGGGAAGCAACGTCAAAGGGGATAGAGTCATTTGGAAGTTGAACTGGAAGCAACTGCATGAACACTTCAATTTGCGGCCGATAGCATTTTTGGTCCAAGACCTTGACCGAGTTCTGAACGAAAAAGGGATCTCCTCCCCCTGGGACCTGTTTAACGCTCCCCGCACCGACGAGACTGCGTTTGCGTGCATGCTCGAACCGCCAGCTCTCGACGCTCGAATTGTGGCTCAATCCGCCACGTTCACCCTGTGTTCAGACAAAACGAAATCCTTCGATCAGATTCTATGCGACCACGGCTTACAATCGGCGTTACGCCGGTTTGTCATCCCTGCCAACAAGGTAGACCTGATACGAGATCAGCTGGACTTGTGCGCCATTGACGAACGTCGCCTCTTTCCGGACCTCGACGGCGTGGCCGCCGAGATGAGGCGGTACTACTCTTCATCTGCTCGGTTTGAAAGCTGGGATACAGAAGCCGCTTCGGATGGAAGCTGCGCAAAACCAGAGGACACGATTTAATATCTATCCCATGGAGCTCGTCTTTTCTGGGCGGATTTTGTATAAAACCCGAATTTCGCCGGGTTGCGAGTGGGGATACTTCTCTAGCCCAAGATACTTTTGAGCCATTTTGTCGATGTGATCCCGGGCACCCTCCTCGGTGATCTCCTCGACCGTGCCTCTGACCTCCACATAACGATACGGATTCTGCGGATCCATAATTGCGAGCGCCACGCGCTTGTCCCGGCGCATATTGCGGTCCTTCTGTCGTCCTTTGGCCGAATTCACGAGGACGTAGGTCCCGTCGTAATCGCACCAGACAGGCGTTACTTGGGGTCGCCCATCCGGCATCAGAGTCGCCAGGCTGGCAAAGCAAGGCTTTTGGAACAGATCAAGATATTTCTCCGGAATAACAGAGCTCGCCATAGCCTTTCCTCCTTATTTGCTTCCTGCATCGCATCTTATCTCCTCGGCCGAGTAGCATCAAACAGCTACAGCTACATAAAAAGATCATCCGGCCGGAACCTTCCGCCGAATCGCGTCACCACCTCGCTTAGAACCGGCGAACCGCCTGCCCGAAGTTTGTTCTTTCCCGCTTTTTATTGCATTATTAGACGTTAGATTCATTCAACAAAAGTTAGATTCATCCGCTGGCGTCAGGAGAAACACTATCCCTCAAGGAGAGATCTCGATGACACTGCAAAGTTTGAGTCAATTAGCTACACCACTTTACACCCTCATGAGATTTGCGTTCGGACTTCTCTTCTGGTTTCACGGGGCTCAGAAGCTATTCGGTTGGTTTGGAGGCCAAAAAGTTGAGCTGGCCAGCCAGATGGGCTTGGCGGGGATCATCGAGTTTGTGGGCGGGCTCGCGATTGCCTTAGGCCTGTTCACAAGAATCGTTGCCTTGATCTGCGCCTTGGAAATGGCGGCCGCTTACCTAATCGCACACGCCGGTCAGGCGCCCTTTCCGATTCAGAACGGAGGAGAGCTTGCGCTTCTCTACCTGTTTGCCTTTCTTTATTTTATGGCACACGGCGCAGGAAGGTGGAGTACCGACGTCTACATCCAAGGGTCAAGGATGAAGCGAAACGCGTATTGATTAGGAGAGAAGCCAGGCTTTGGCTTATCACTCGGAACCTCGTAAAATCCCTGAAAAGGCTCGCAGGCCGATCGATACCCTGCTGGACCCCTTCCTGAGATTTACTTCCGCACAGGCAAGCGGTGGGATATTGTTGCTGGGAGCTGCCATTGCGGCACTTCTTTGGGCCAACTTGGCAGGTGAAAGTTATCGCCGGTTCTTTGAGACACCCATCTCGTTCACGTATGCAGATCTCGAACTCTCGAAATCACTCAGCCACTGGATCAACGACGCATTGATGGTGGTGTTCTTCTTTGTGGTGGGCTTGGAGATCAAGCGTGAACTCATCATCGGAGAGCTTTCATCTGTCAAGAAAGCTGCTCTCCCAGCAGCCGCCGCCCTCGGAGGAATGCTTGTTCCGGCTGCCATTTATCTCAGCTTGAACATCGGAGGGCCAGGGCAACCCGGTTGGGGAATTCCGATGGCGACCGATATCGCCTTCACCCTCGGCGTGCTGACACTTCTCGGACAAGCTGTCCCGTTTTCCCTGAAAGTCTTCGTTACTGCTTTGGCAATAGTCGACGACTTAGGGGCGGTAGTGGTCATAGCCTTGTTCTACAGTTCGAACATAGATTGGAGGAGCCTGGGTGCAGGCGCGCTCATCTTCCTACTTTTGCTGGCAAGCAACTTCCTTGGTGTCCGACACCCATTGATCTACGCTCTGCTTGGAATGGCCCTTTGGCTCGCTTTTCTGAACTCAGGTATTCACAGCACGATCGCCGGAGTGCTTCTCGCGATAACCATCCCTGCCCGGACTAGCCTGCCCACGACCGATGTCGTCATGCACGGTCGTTTTCTACTTAACGAACTTGAGGCCAAACAGGTTGGCAGCGGGCTTCGACCCAACACGAACGAAGAACAGTGCCTCCTTGAGAGTTTGGAGGAAGTTGCCGAATCGGCTCAGACTCCCATGCAACGGTTGGAACATACCCTCGCGCCGTGGTCCACCTTTCTAATCATGCCTTTGTTCGCATTAGCAAACGCCGGCCTTGACGTGAGCCAGGGTTTTACTATCACGCATACTGCGGCTCTCGGCATCATCGCGGGACTCTGCATTGGAAAACCAGTCGGAATCACGCTCTTTTCTTGGCTGGCGGTGCGAAGCGGTCTAGCAGAACTCGGTGCAGAAGTGGCGTGGAGGCAACTCTTCGGCGCCGGCTGCCTAGCGGGCATAGGCTTTACTATGTCTTTATTTATCGCCAACCTGGCCTTTCCGACAAACGAGCTTCTGGAAGTTTCTAAAGCGGGCATTCTCGTCGCTTCCTGTTTGTCTGCCTGCCTTGGCGCATGCTTGATGAAGAGATTCCGGTCCTGAGCCAATTGTTCGATCAGCTTCGGTCGATTGCTTGCTTGAAGTTATATGAATAGGCCTATACTAGCCTTTATGCGTAGGCGGGCGCATCGTCTTCTACTCGCCGCATTCTGCGTCCTCGGGTTCGCGGAGTCGGCCGCGCAAATCGAGACATCTTCGTCCTTGAAGGGATACATCGTTGAGGTTGAATCCGCTCGTAAGGCGAGGGACAAGAGGTTTCTCGACAAGAAATCATCTCCGCTCGGAGTAGTGGCAATCACCAGGCTTGACGGGTCTCGCGTGACTGTCGGGTCGATCGCCGAAGCGAATTTGAGAATTCCCGATATAGAGGTGGGACCGATCCATGCCGAGGTTCTTCGCATTCAGAACGGCGACCAGGTTCAATGGTTGTTAAAGCCTGTGGACGGGAAGATCGTCAATGAACAGAGCGGCGCGCCGGTGAACGGGGTGCAATTGCGCGAAGGCGACCTCTATCGGCTGGGAAGACATTTCTTATACTTCAATGACCTGAGTACACTCGGGCCTGTGATTCGAGCATTTGACCCAAGGGCCAAAGCTTTCGATCATTTCCAAGGGCTTTCTTATTTTCCGATTGATCCGAAATGGCGAGTCGACGCTGAGATCATCCCGGAAGCCCAGCCAACGGCTATTACGGTGGCGGATACCCAAGGCTGGCGCAG
>DAOTAI010000275.1:0-6877 GCA_035593865.1 Acidobacteriota bacterium | reverse complement strand
CTTTCCTTCCTTGACCTGGGCGCCGGCTAGGGGGAACTCAGCGCAGTACTCGCTAGTATCGTTCCAGAACGCGTCCCCGATCAACGTGTCGTCCCACAGGATCTGCACGTGATGATTCGGAGACACGGTATCAATCGAGCGCCCGCGCAGCCAAACCTTCAGAAGCGCCTCATCCGATGCTGGAGAAACCACCGTGACCGCGTACTCCCCCTTATGCTTGGACGTTGCCGCCGTCAGCCTCTCCCAGAACCAGAAATCGGTCTCCGGCGCTCCGGGCGTCCGATCCCAGAGGACCTTGTTCTCATGCCAGACCGCGTTTTCGTCAAACCAGTCCTGTGCAGGAGTGCTCGGGTTGGGGCTTGCGTTTCGGGTACGAATCGCCTGACCTCCATTTGGGCTCGAGCAAAGCCAATAGACGTTGGTATTTGTGAAAGGGCTGTCGGCAGCGGTAGCGTAGAAACGCAGGAAATAGCGACGTCTTGAAGACCGATCGCTGGCAACCACTTTAAAGGCGACTTGCTGCCCCTGATGCCACAACTGCAACTGGCGCGGTGACACCCGGTCAAGATTAAAACCGAGACTTTCAAGTTCCCGCGAAGAGATCTCATACATGCCCGGCTGGGTGACCTCGATCCGGATCCTCGGACCGGGTGGATAGGCTCCTTCCGTGACGGCGGTGGAAGGAGTCTCGAGAACCGATTGTACTCTCCTCGGCCGCTCTGCGCGCACCCGGAAATCGACCCGTATTCTCGCCCGTTCCCAATACCTGACCGCGCCCGCTGGCTCATCCCACGCAAACGGACAAATTAGAAGTCGTGCGAACGAGACGCCGCGAATCCTGACCGGCTGTTCGATTTGCACTGCGGGAGCAGCCGCCAGGCTGCCCTGATTGGACGGGAGCCGAACCTCGGGCAAAAATGGAACCAGGGCAATATGGTCAAGCGGCAGCAGTTTCTCCTCGTAATTCAAGACGGAAGCACTCGCGACAGCGCCTGCCGGGATTTCAATAAGCACGCCGGTAAAAGGCAGATCAGCCGTGCCCCTCTGCCTGGTTCGGGGCCAGCCGGGAAGCAGGATGCGACTTCCGGCGCTTTCTGACGGGACTTCGAACGGCGGGAGGTGGAAATCGAGGACAACGCTTTTCGAATCCTCGGAAACAACCCGGACGGCTCTGCCCGTTCCAATGACCGCTCCCCGCATTTCGAAATGAACCACGGGCAAGAGACAGGCGGTAATCAGAAAAGTGATCAAAAAACAAGAACGACGGTGATTAATCATCAGTCAGCACTCCCTTTTCCCTTAACGGGCCTCAATCTATCGATTCAGGGCTTACTCCCTCAACAAAAATCGTGAAACGCAAGATAGTTCTTGCTTTTTTCGCGGCGGTTTGTAGTAAACTTGCGACGTTCGAGGGGGAGGGCTCATCGAATCGTTCCACGTGGCTTCCCTCTCAGTGGTCTTTTTCTGGCGCTGGTTACATGGGAGAGGGCATATGCGTCTGATGAGGTTGCTATCCGGAGTAGTTGTGGTTCTTCTTTTGGTCGGTTTCTGCACGGCAGTAGCCTGGGCTGAGGAGGTCTATTACAGGGTTAAGTTAGAACCCAGGGGGACGGAGGGGGAATATCCGCAACAACTGTTCACTTTCAAGACCGACGGGTATGTTACATCCGACAACTGGGTTGAAGTCGATCCTCCGATTTCAGCGTATGGGGAGACGTTTACTCGAATCAGATACGGCGTAGGCCGGCTAAAAGTCGGGCAATTCACTCTCGAAGGGCTTATTCTTGAACGGGCTGAGGACGACACGCCACAGGCGGGTGAGATCGCGGCGATTGAGCTTTACGTCAGTCCTGCGCCTCAGAGTGAGGGCGTTTTTGATTTGTCAGGAGAATTCGATACCGCTGTCTGGATACTAGGCACGCACGGACTGACCACCCTGTGGGGAGAAGGCGGTCTCCTTGCTATCACCGAGGATCCAGAAAGAGTCGTCCAAATGTCCTCGATTTGGGCCCAGCGTCGAGGCGGACAGGTAGTCGTCGGTTGGGAAACGGCAAGTGAGAATGGAACGGCTGCATTCCGCGTCCTGCGATCTGAAAACGGCGGCCCGTACGAAGTCGTAAGCGAGCTAATCCCGGCACAGGGTGGCGCCAATTTTGGGGCGCGATATTTATGGACCGACGCAGCCGTTCGATCCGGCAGCCAATACAACTACGTGATCGAAGAAGTGGAAGACACCGGAACCACGAATCAGTACGGTCCGGTGGGCGTTTCCGCCCAGGGTCCAAGCCAACGGCGGCGGTAGGCGAATTTTTGAGTGACGAAAACAGAAAGGGCTTCGCTCCTCATGGATGCGAAGCCTTTCTCTATTGTTATCCTTCCTTCCAGAGTCCCTTCACCAGCTTCACAAGCTCACCGTGGATTCCTGTAGTGACCCGATAAATGTTGGCGTCCTGCAACAGGCTTGAGATCTGGAACAAGAGACGCCCCGGACTTACATGCGAATCCGGAAGCAGGAAATCCTGTTTCAGCTCGCGAACAATCCAAATGGCCGCCTCACTCGGGCTGATCCGGCGAGCTTCGGGCTTTGTCTGAAAATCCGGACCTTCCTCATGAACACGGACGGCAGCCCAGATCTGCCGGGCGTGGTGGTCCAGGATGGAGCGAATTTTCGAGTTCGCCTTTGAATCATTCTTGAATCGTACACACAAGACCGGTGGACTGCCACCAAGCAGGGAAAGCGAAACTCCAGGAAGTGAAAGCTCTTCAACTAAAGGATCGGCCGGGAGCGTCCGTAATTGAACGTGAAGTGTGATTTCTTCCTCGCGTCTTGGCGCATCCAGACAGACGACGCAGCCGGGGGGGCAGGGCGAGAGTTGGGCGACGTCCTCGACGACGCAAATCGGGTCTTTGAGCCGCCTTACACCGGTAGGCCCGACCTGCCTGGCTCTTTCAATCCATGCCGTCCTGGGAAAAGGGAAGACGAGCCCTGAGTCTTTCTCCAGGGGGCAGATGTCATCTGAGAAGCAGGTGAAGCCCTCTTTGAGCAGGCTCATGAGCAGCGTTGTCTTGCCGATGCCTGCTCTTCCCGACAAGACCAGGGCTTTGTTATCACGGACCGCCACCGAGGCGTGAATCAGGATGAAATTTCGAACGCGCCGATAGATCTCTTGAAGAATCAGCAGAAAAGCCAGGCGGCGAGGGTCCGGGTGTCCTTCAAGAGAGTATTCGCTCTCGTTGAGCACTAATTGGGGACTGGTGACATTCAGGCAAGCGCGGACGCACAAATCGGAAGTGATGGCGGGAGGGTTGACGGCTACATCCTCACGAAACAGCCGATAGTTCGTGTCAAATTGCCGGAAAAGCAGTCCGTCGTCCGTCTGCAGACTGACCCGGACGTCAAGAATTCTGTAGATCTGTACCACGGGCCTCTCGCTCACCTTTGTTGCTGGCGAGGATCTTGTCAAACGCTTTAGGGTAGGCTCGAAGGCGGTAATCACAGAATAGATCGCGCGACCAGATGGTGCCGTTATCCTGCCAGGCTTGTCCCATACATCCCGCCTGGCAGAAGTTCTGCCAGGGACAAGCTGCGCACTCGGGAATGCGGCGTCGATCGACGAGCGCCTCGCAGCAGGCCTTCATCACCGCACTTTCAAGCAGGGTCAACAGGCTGGATTCGCGAACGTTTCCGAGCTTGAACTCCGGTCCCATGAGCAAACCGCACGGATAGGCGTCGCCCTTGACATCGATGGTCAGCTCTTCGCCGATGGGGCACCACGAGTCGTCGCTGCATCGGCCGGGGACGGCCAGCAGTAATCCTCCGATGCCGTAGGTGACGTCAATCTTCGAGGAAGCCGATTGCTGTTCCTGCTTGGTAATCTCCACAGTGGAAAGATACGCGTCAACACTGAGTCCGAGAACAAGCTTTCCTGCGCGTCCAACGGGCCGGACAGGCAAAATCCGAACGCGGGCAACCTTGAGATCACCGGCCAGCTTAACCAGCCGCGGAAGGGCATCAAGATTGCCGTTGGTCGCAACCGCGCACAGGGTGATTCTCTCTGGCCCGGCAATTCGCGCCCAAGTTGAAATGCCGGCCATCGCCCTGTCGAACGCGCCTTTGCCGCGTATCGCGTCATGCAGATGTGGATCCGCCGAATCGAGGCTTATCTGGAGGCGGAGATTATCATGGTAAAGGCGGCGTGCCAGTTCCTCGGTGACGAGTGTCGCGTTGGTAAGCAGGTTGACTGCCTTAAAGCGAGCACACGCTTCGGCGACGATGGCCTCTATGGAAGGGTGACGGAGTGGCTCTCCCCCGGTGATGGTAATGCTTTCGCCCTGGTGCTCTTGCAACTGGCGCATCAGGTCCAAGATCAGGTCCAACGCGAGGTGCTCTTCGGAATGGATGCTGGACTGGGCGTAACAGTGCCGGCACCCAAGGTTACATTGGTTGGTGATATGGACAAAAAGTCTGCGGAGTCGAGGGACGCGGGATCGCGGCTTAGTCGCGGGATCCAGAAACCGGGCTAAAGACGGGGCCATCTTATCGATGTCGCCCCGGGCCGCATCTGGGGTCAGCCCATACTTGCCACATAGGAACTCTTGGGCGGCCTCTGGACCCTGCCCCTGGGAAAGAATCCGGCAGATCTCTAAACCTGTCCGGTTGGTTACAAACCAAAGGGGGCGGTGAGGGTGAAGAACTGCAAAGAGAGTATGCGCCGACTCCTCGGGATTCGGGTAAACAAACAGCTGCACGATTTTATCTGGGAACTTGAAAGAGGAGCCGGGTACGCGGAGAGATGTGAAAACCGGTGACTAGTTAAAAATGTCGTTCCAGCCGGACGTGCACGCTTGTGCCGGCCCAATTTGCTCCGCGATCTCCTCGCTGGTGTACGTGACAATGACCGGCGGTTCATAAGCGGCGTAGTTACGCTGCTCAAACTGCTGTTCAACTTGATTTTCCGACTCTCGCCTGGTGTATTCCGCTCTGTCTTGATTCACGCCCGAAAAATAGCAGCAAGGTCCGTTGTCTGTCAAGGACAAAGAAGCCTAAATAAAGGAAAAAAGCATCATCCCCAATCCGCCTGATCCTCGCCTATCCGCGTATCCGTGGTTCTCTGAGCCGCTCCAAGCGACAGCAGGCTTCATGAGACCATGGTCCGGTTTGGCATAGCAAAACCGCGCCAGGTTCTCTCCCGCATCGTCCGAGCCTTTTCACTCCTGAGTCCTGCTTCCGTCGATCGTCCTGCTTCCCCTTAATGTAATTCCGACAACCGAAGCAACAGTTTGCAGAATGATGAGGAGATCCGAGAACAGGCTCCGCCTTTGCTGGTACTCCAGCTCCATTCTGAGTTTTCGCGGGAGGATCTCCTCCCGGTATTTTCTTTCCCAGTCCACACCTTGCAGGAGCGAGCTTTCGTCACGGAACTCGAAGGAGGCAGGGCTCGTGATTCCGGGCTTGGATTCCAAGACCTTGCGTTGCTCGGCGCTATACAGTGCCACGTATTGCGGGTCTTCGGGCCGAGGTCCAACGAGACTCATCTCCCCCTTGAACACGTTTATGAGCTGAGGCAACTCGTCGATCTTAGTCCGTCTCAACCACGCACCAACCTTGGTTATCCGTGGATCCCCTGCGGCCGTGATTGCAGGTCCAACTTTGTCGCTGTTGGCTACCATTGTCCGGAATTTGTAAAGAAAAAACTCCTTCCCGTGCAGCCCGACGCGCCTGGATCTGTAGAAGACCGGTCCGGCTGACGTCAGCTTTACGAGCACGGCGGCGAAAAGAAGAATTGGAGACAGGACGACAAGCCCGCCAGCCGACGCCACTACATCAAGAAGCCTGGAGAGAGACACTGGTGCGCCTGTTCTTTGCCACAACGTCTCGCACGGCCGCAATGACGCGTTCGATATCCTCATCGCTCATCTTGCTGTAGATGGGCAGGGAAACTTCCCGCAGATACTCCGTGTAGGCAACTGGAAAGTCCATGGGTTTGTAGCCGTACGTTTCACGATAGTAAGGATGTATATGAAGCGGAATAAAATGAACGCTCGTTCCGATGCGCCGGCGCTTCATCTCTTCGATAAACTCTGCCCGATCAATCTTTAATGTGTTCAGATGCAGACGCAGCATATACAAGTGCCAGGCGTGTTGGCAGTCATCCCGATCATGAGGAATCTGAAGCTCTGGCATATCCCGAAAGGCCTCATGGTACCTTTCGGCTATGTACTTCCGCCGCTCCCACATACGATCGGCCTTCGCCAGCTGCGCCAGTCCGATCGCCGCCGCGATGTCGGTCAGGTTGTACTTATATCCTGGGGCGATGATCTCGTAGTACCACGATCCTTCGGCTGAGTAGCGCTTCCATGCGTCCTTGCTGATGCCGTGCAGGGACATTATTCGGCATCGCTCCGCCCACTCGTCGCTATTGGTCGCGATCATCCCACCTTCGCCGGTGGTAATCGTCTTCGTCGCGTAAAAAGAGAAACAAGTGAAGTAATCCTGGCTGTCGACAACGCCCTGCCCGATCTTCCTGTCCCTATAACTCGCAGGGAAGGCATGAGCCGCGTCTTCAACTATCGTCAGGCCGTAACCCGCTGCCAACATGGCTATCGTATCGAGCTCACAAGGAAGCCCCGCAATGTGTACTGGTATGATCAACTTGGTGCGGTCGGTGACTGCCGAAGGAATCAACTCGGCGTCAATATTCAAGTCGTCAGGACGAACGTCAACGAAAACGGGCTTAGCACCGAAATAGCGGATCACCTCAGCCGTGGCTGCGAAGGTGTAAGGGGTGGTGAGAACCTGGTCTCCGTCCTGAACACCAGCTGCTTCAAGAGCGAGGTGCAATGCCGCGGTACACGAGTTGACAGCGATGCAATGCCG
>DAOTAI010000274.1:0-6891 GCA_035593865.1 Acidobacteriota bacterium | reverse complement strand
CGAGAGAGCCGCCTCAAATCGTCCTTGTCGCCGGCTATTTTGATATTGGACTTCAAACCAAGCGGCACGTGAACCACAGAAGGAACGAAAGCCGCTGTGGGCGCCACCTGGTCCGGGATCTTGGCTGCCCAAAGGTAAGCGAGTCGGGTTCGCGATTTAGGGGGTTCCGGCTTAGCGTAAAGAGCGAGATCATCGGTTGTGGGACCCTGGGCAAGGGCCGATCGAAACTCACAACGGGGGAAAAAAAGAGTGCGGAAGTTTTGGAACAACGCGGCTCCACCTGCTGCCAGACCGACCGGAGTGCCAAAAAACAGTCCGGCGACGGAGGCGACAAGTCCTGTTGACTGCTGAATGGCAACCGTTCGTTCGGAGGTAAGAGGATCGTATGACGAAAGCGCCGGAACCAGGGTGCGAAGCATGAGGGCGGCTTGCTCTTCAGGCGGTGCGGAGCTGTCAAGCCGGGGCGTGGGCAAACCGTTTCGAGCAGCGAATCCGCTCAGGACTGCATGCAGGTCTTCACGACTGTCCGTTGAAGTTTGTTCCCAGTTGCCGAGAACATCCAGGAGATCCTCCCATTGTCCCGTCTGCTCTGCGTACTCGGCCAGCATAGGTACGAGTTCGTCGTTTCGCTCCAGGAGCTTGTCGATTTTCTTTTCGTCCAGCCCGCTCGGGCCGAAGACAATGCTGATCACTGAGACGCGATAAGGAACCACCCATTCACAAGGCTTCCCCAGTGGCCGGGGATCCAGAACCTGGAGCTTCTCCCCGGTCTCCGACGCAGCCGGTACCAGCACCAGTGCAATCTCTCCTTTTTTGCGGGAGTCTTTGTTCATGGAGCCAGGCTGATACCGCAGCCGGAATCCGCGATCAAGACGATTGACCGACCGCAGAGGGAGACGAGGGCCGCCGCTGGGGTGTATCACCTCGAGTTGAAACTTTCCCAGCAGTCGGCCGGGCGCCGGACCCGCAGCAGCTTCGAGCATTGGGAAGGGGCAGGTGAGAACAAACAGGATTCCAGGCAGAATTCGACAGAACATGATCGCTACTCTCTTCTCCTCCTCCAATAGATGTTGGTAGCGGCCAAAAAGCCGAATGGCGGATGAGACTGTGAGGTGTCTGGCGGGGCCGACGAGACTCGAACTCGCGACCTCCGGCGTGACAGGCCGGCGTTCTAACCATCTGAACTACGACCCCGCCTGGGGAAGAAAACAAATTATAGACTAACTGATACCACGAGGCAAATACGAACGTTGAGTTGACTGCGGATTGCGCTTAATTGCGGCGAGACTTGCGCTGCTGCCGAAGCGCAGAATTCAGCCGCTGACGCACTGCATTGTGATCAACGTCAGCCAGCTTACACCAGTAAGGAAACCCCTCTTCATCACTCGCAATCCAGTCGATTGCCTTCCTCTTTAGGGTCCGGTAGTCTTTGCGAGACTCTTCCTTCAGGTTCCGAAGATCCACCATGGCTTCGTGCCACGCTTGCCTCAGAATCGCGATGGCCAGGTTACGCTCCGAAACAGGATCCGGATTGATAACATGATCTTCACGCCAACTTGAACCCCGCAATTTCATCGCGCCATCATAGCATAAACATCCCTCCAACGGACCCAGAAAATGCGAAGGGTCTTGACTTTGAGGACGCTTCTTGCAGGGTGCTGAGATGTTCTACAGGAGCCAGATTTCACGGACCCCGGAGATTGTTTTGATTTTCATCAACAGAAGCGAGAAGCAAGAAGCAAGAAGCAAGAAGCCAGGAGCCAGAAGCCAGAAGCCAGAAGCAGGAAGCACGGCGCGGGATGTACATTATCCGTAAGAAACTATGGAATGTCCCACCGTAGTCGCCAGCGCCAGGCTCTGTTTTTGCCCGTCGGCACGCCGGGAGATAGATAGACTTAGAATTTCGGTTTGTGACTTACGGCTTCTTGCTTCTCGCTTCTGACTTCTCGCTTCTGGGGGCTTCTTGCTTTAGGCTTCTGGCTCCTGGCTTCTGGCTTCTGGCTTCTCGCTTTCCCGACTTTGCCCTGTTCAAGATTCCCCTAATCGCCTAATATGGGTGCCCTATGGTCGTCTTCACCTTCTGGGACTGGCTGTGGTTGATCCTTTACATCCTCGTCATGGTTTTCAGCGGCGTGCTCTTCTACGCGCTGGGAAAGCGTTCGTCGTCGGACTTTTTTCTGGCGGGCCGCGGGCTCCCTTGGTGGCTCCCTGCTTCTTCGGTATACGCGACACACACAGCGACTGATACGCCGATGTGGATGTCGGGAGTAATCTATCGTCACGGCTTGACCGGAATCTGGTATTCGTTCTTCGCCGCCTGGTGCGCGGTCAGTGCTTACGTTTCGACCCGGATCTTCCGCCGTTCCCTGGCGTACAGCCAGGCGGAATGGCAAACGCTGCGTTTCAGCGGGCTGGGCAGCGAGCTGTTGCGCGGCTGGATCGCAGGCTGGCAGGTTTTCATGAACATGATGATCCTCGGATGGGTGGGGATGGCCATGGGGAAGGTCTGCCATTGCGCCTTTGGCTGGGATTCCTGGGTCGGCTTGGTGCTTTTTTCGTCCATCTGTGCCATCTACGTGCTGGCCGCCGGCTATTGGGGCGTGGTGATCGCCGACTTCCAACAGGGAATCGTGGTTTTCCTAGGAATTCTAATTGTCTCCATCTGGGGAGTGTATGAAGCCGGAGGCCCGGCGGGAATCGTTGCCAGACTTGACCAGACGGGCGAAACCTGGAGGGTGAATCCATTTCACTTCAGCGGCTGGTTTACCGGTGATTTTCCGGTGGCGTGGTTCATCACCATGCTTTTCATAGCCCTGCTCGGAGGAATCGGCATGGGAACCACCTTTGACTGGTACGTTGAGGCGCAGCGGATCCAATCGGCCAAGACTGTCCGCGATGCTTCCTACAGTATCTGGGGAGGAACAGCACTGGTTCTGACTCGTAACGCGCTTTGGGCCGCCTGCATTATTGGATTCTACGTTTTGACGCCCGGGATCGAAAACGTAGCAGACTATGAAATGGCCTGGTTCCGAGTCGGTTTTGAAAAGCTTCCGGCAGGAATGGTGGGATTCTTTTTCGCCACCATCGTCGCCATCCATTTATCCACGGTCGCCTCGATCCTGAACCTGGGCGCGCTGTACGCTACCCGCGACCTCTACCAGCATTATCTGAACCCGCACGCGAGCGAAAAGCGCCTGGTTTGGGTCGGAAGGTTCTCAACGATTCTCGTTTTGTTGGGCTCCTTCCTCTACGGCTCGATGATGGAGAACATCACGGAATGGCTGATCTTTGCGATCTGGATCATGGCCGCAGGCATCTGGTTGCCCAATGTGCTTCAGGTTATCTGGTGGCGGTTTAACAGCTGGGGCTACCTGTCGTCGTGGATTGCCAACCTGGGGCTCAGTTGGCTGGTGGTTTGGATACTCCCGAAGGCCGGGCTCTTGCCGGTGCTGCCCGATTACGCCCAGTTTTGGTTGCTCATGCTCCTGGGCCTGCTGATCTACGTCCCGGTTACTTTCATGACCCCACCGGATGACATGGATCATCTTGTCCGCTATTACGTGCAATCGCGCCCTCTCGGTTTCTGGGGACCGGTGAGACGCGAAGCCGAACGCCGGGGACTGATCAGCATAATAGACAAGGAGGAACTCCATGGCGCTATTTCGTAAGGATTGGACTGCCCATGATGCCGACAATTGGACCAAAGAGGACTTCTGGGCCTGCGTTTTCTCGTCGCTGTCCTATGTCTTGCTCATGCTCGGAGTGGCGCTGTGCTTCCTCTTTCCAATTTGGGGAATACTCACTACTCTGGCCGGCGTCGTCTGCGTGTACCTGATGTACCGCGCCATCGATCCCAAGCTCCGCACCATATCGGCGGACTATGAAGCCAAACAGAAGGCGTATCTAAAAGAGCTGGACCGCATAATGAAGTGGGAGGAACAGTAGATGGACCAGGCACAAGCCGTTATTGTGGGAATGGTCGTCGCTTACTTCTTCGCCTTTTTGGGAATGGCTTTCGCGTGGATTGGCTATTACCGCCGCAAGAAAGAGGCCGGGAAAAAGAAATGAACACCGAATTCAGCGTTTTCTGGGGCTTGGTCGTCCCGGGTTCAATCGTAGGTTTTTCCCTGGTAGTCACTCTCTGGCTGTACCGGATGTTCGCCAAGCAGCACGAAGGAGAGAAGCGAGAATAGGCGGTTGTGGGCGAACTCTCCAGATATGGAGTGCACCGGAAAGTGGTCTCTCGACGGCAGGCCGGGAGAGCACGGGGTTTCGATACACCGCTGAAAAACGCGGCACTCAACCGCCGTGCTCTCCCGACCCGCTCCCAGCTCCGCGCTTGACCGGTATTCGTACACACTTTATTTGGCCCGCTGCCCTTTCCAACTAACAGCGGCGGGCCTATTTGACCGGTTTACGCCCCTTCGGGGTCGCGGTCAAACTACCGAAATCCTGTTGACCTACGATCGCACGCCGAGCTTCTTGAGGATGGTCATCATCGGGCACCAGTTGGTGAAGGCCGATTGGAAAAGGTTCAGGCCGACGAACGCGGTGAACAACAGCCAGTAGGAATTCACCCAAGTTCCGAGCGCGAGACTCAGCAGCACAAAGAAGCCGGCAATCAGCCGCAAGAAACGTTCTACTGTCATTGGTATTCTCTCCTTTTTGCGAGGTAGTAGAGGATCGGGACCGTCATTCTGGAAAGCAGGAGCGAAGCGACTTCGCCTGCCATGAGCGCAATAGCCAATCCTTGAAAAATGGGATCAAACAGAATCACCGAAGCGCCGACAATAACGGCAAGGGCGGTGAGCATCATCGGCCGGAAGCGCACTGCACCGGCATCGACTACGGCATCCGCCAGGGACATTCCTTCTCGAAGGCGCAACTCCACGAAATCCACGAGAATAATGGAGTTGCGCACCACGATCCCGGCGCCCGCGATGAAGCCGATCATCGAAGTTGCGGTGAAGAAAGCTCCCATGAGCCAGTGAGCCGGCAGAATGCCAACCAATGAAAACGGAATCGCCGCCATGATGACCAGCGGTGTCATGAGCGACTGAAACCATCCGACCACGAGGATGTAAATCAGAACGAGCACAACAACAAACGCCAGCCCGAGGTCCCTGAAGACTTCGTAGGTAATGTGCCACTCGCCGTCCCACTTCATCGCCAGCCGTGCGTCTGACGTCGGTTGTGCGGCAGTGAACTGAGCGATCTCATAACCCTCCGGAATCTCCAGCTTCGAGACCGCTTCGTTCAACTTCAGCATGGCGTAAACCGGGCTCTCTTCACGTCCGGCGACATCTGCGGTCACATAGACGACGGGCTTCAGGTTCTTGTGATAAATGCTCTTTTCCTCGACCGTCTCTTCGACTCGAGTGAGCTCGGCCAGAGAAACCAACGCTCCGTTGCGACCCATGACCTTAAGTTGACGCAGGTCGTCGATGCTGGATCGTTCCTCACGCGCCAGGCGCAGGAATATCGTTACATCTTCCTTTTCCCGGGGTTGGTGGAGCAGTCCGGCACTCATGCCGTGCAGCCCGATCGTCAGCGTCCGCGTCACCTCCTCGGTCGACACGCCGTGAAGGGCTGCTTTCTCGCGGTCTACCACCAGACGGTACTTGGGCTGGTCGTCCTCAATGTACGAGTCGACATCCACGACTCCCTCGGTCTCAAGGAGGATCTTCTCTATCTGGCGCGCAACCTCGATCTGCCGCTGGTAATCAGGGCCATAGATCTCGGCCACGAGCGTTTGCAGGACTGGGGGACCGGGAGGAACTTCCGCAATCTTGACGCGTGCCCCATGGCGCCGGGCGATCTCCTGGATGCCCGGACGCACCCGCTTGGCGATGTCGTGGCTTTGCGCCGACCGTTCCTCCTTCGGTTCGAGGTTCACCTGGATATCTCCCTGATTGGGCGCGCTGCGCAGGAAGTAGTGCCGGACCAGGCCATTGAAGTTGTAGGGGGAGGCAGTTCCCACGTACATCTGGTAATCGGTAACCTCGGGAACCGTGCTCAAGAACGATCCGATATCCAGCGTTGCCGCAGCCGTCTGTTCCAGTGTTGACCCTTCCGGCATGTCGATGATCACCTGGAATTCACTTTTGTTGTCAAAAGGCAGCATCTTGACCCTGACCGCTTTTAGACCGAACAGCCCGATTGCGCCCAGCAGCAGGACAACCACGACGATCAGAAAACCATATCGCCAGACCGGAACATTAATCAGGCGGCCCATGACGCGGCGATAGGTCCTGGTGCTCCAGCCTTCCTTCGCGTGCGGATCCTCCGCATTGGAACTCGAACGGCTATTGCGCTTGAGCAGCCGGATCGATGCCCAAGGGGTGACAATGAAGGCGACGATGAGCGAAAAGAGCATCGCTGCCGAGGCGCCGACCGGGATCGGCCTCATGTAAGGGCCCATGAGACCGCTCACGAAGGCCATGGGGAGAATAGCGGCAATGACCGTAAATGTCGCCAGAATGGTCGGGTTGCCGACTTCGTCGACGGCTTCCACCGCCACATCAAGTATCGGCCGATTCCGGTTTCCGGGCAGCCGGTAATGACGCACGATGTTCTCGACCACGACAATAGCGTCGTCGACCAGGATTCCTATCGAGAAGATCAGCGCAAACAGGGTGACGCGATTGAGCGTGTACCCATAGAAGTAAAAAATGACAAGCGTAAGCGCCAGGGTCACCGGGATCGCAATTGCTACAATCCCCGATTCCCGCAAGCCTAGCGTGAGCCAGATCAGCGCGGCTACCGAGAGAATCGCCAGAAACATGTGGAAGAGCAGCTCGTTTGACTTCTCTGCAGCCGTCTCGCCGTAATTTCGGGTGACGGTCACGTTTACGCCGGCCGGGATCAGCCTTCCTTGCTCTGCTTTAACCC
>DAOTAI010000273.1:0-6902 GCA_035593865.1 Acidobacteriota bacterium | reverse complement strand
GTTCACCTATCCCCGGGCTTAGGCCAAAATAAACAAGCCCCATCGCACCCTCGCGTCCACATACCCCGCATGTCCCCACATGCATTAATTTGATCCTAATGTAAAGTGTGTGTGTTGACGTATTTGACAATCTCGAAATAGCGCGTACAATAGTCCCGCTGTGACCTCGATATTCTGTGGTGTCAATTCTTATGAGCCTTCGTCATCTGGTTCCCAAGTCGAAGTCTGTGGATTTCCCCGAGCATACCCTCACAACCTGTACCTTTTGTGGCGTCGGTTGCGGGATTTACCTTGAAACGGCCGGCGGCCTGATCAGTGGTGCTTATCCAAGCATGACACACCCGGCCAATGAAGGTCGGATCTGCGTGCGAGGTTGGCATGTTCACGAAGTATCGAGTTCCCCGGATCGCCTGACGCAACCGCTCATCAAGAAGGACGGGGAATTCATTCCGGTCCGGTGGGACCAAGCCCTCGACTTCGTGAGTACTCGCCTCAGGATGGTCCGAAAAGAACACGGACCGGATTCGATCGCCTTCCTCAATTCCCCCCGCTGCTCCAACGAAGAGACTTACCTGCTACAGAAGTTCGCACGAACAATCATCGGGACCAACAACGTCGATCGCGGTGGCGCCCTGCACCGAATCAACACGGTCGATGTGCTGCAGAAGATGATCGGGATTCCTGCCGCGACAAGTTCCATCGAGGACTTGGACAAGGCAGATCTGATCATCGTTGACGGGATCGATCTGGGACGCCAGCTTCCAACCATCGGGGGACGGGTGCTGAGGGCCAAGCTGGCCGGCGCGAAGCTAATGGTCATCGGCAGCCGGAGTCAGCGAATTGGTCTTCACGCCGACCTTACCGTAAGAATCAAGCCCGACACCGATCTTCTGCTCTACGGAGCAATGGCGAAGACGATTGTCGACCGGGGTTTGATGAACCTGAAGTTCATCAAAGAGCATTGTACCGGTTACGAGGAGTGGTTGGAGCGGATTCAGGACTTCGACATCCTGTGGGCGGCGGAGCATTGCGGAGTGGAGCCCGAGCTGATCGAAGAAGCAGCTCTTACCTACGCCAAAGCCTCCTCAGCCATGCTTTTGTATTCCACCGGAGTGGAGGCGCGAGGGAAAGGGGCGATTCAGGCCCTGGTCAGCCTGTGCCTGTTGTGCGGTCACATCGGCCGCGAGGGTGCGGGACTCATGCCCCTGGCCGAGTACAACAATTTGCAGGGCGGATGCGACATGGGCATGCTGCCAGATCGGCTGCCCGCCTATCGCCACGTCAGCAAGCCAGAAGAGCGGGCGGAGCTGGAGGAGCTTTGGGGAAGAAAACTCCCAGCCAAGCCCGGACTCGATATCTGGTCCATGTTCGCTCCGGAGAGTCCGGTGAGAGCGCTCTGGATCGACCGGCTCAACCCGATCGTAACCGCAGCCTTGGCTGACGCGGCAGAGAAAATTCAGAAGCTGGACCTTTTGGTCGTCCAGCATCTTTTCATGACCGAGACGGCGAAACTCGCTGACGTAGTCCTCCCGATCGTGGCGTTTGGAGAGGAACGAGTCACCTTTACGAGCACCGAACGACGGATCCAGATCGCTGAAAAGGCGATCGACCCACCTGATGGGCCGATACCTGCTTGGGAACAAATCGTGGCGGTCGCCAATCGAATGGGGGCGAACTGGAATTACCAGACCGCAGCCGATGTGATGGACGAAATCGGACGAGCGGTTCCGTTTTATTCTGGCGCCGCGTACGAGAATCTGTGGCGCGAATACGGGCGCCAATGGCCCTGTACCAAGGACAAGCCCCTAGGCACCCGGCGCCTGTTCGAGGACGGACTGCCCAGGAAAGGTTTTCGGTTCATCCCTTTGCAACGTCCCGAGGGCCTGGCAAAGCTTTCCGCTCAGTACCCCTTCGTTCTGGCAATCGGTTATTCGCTCTATTACTGGCACCGCAACGTGCTGGTTCAACACAGCGAGACGTTGCGTCGAGAATACGGGATACTCCTGCTTGACTACCCGAACGGCTTTGTCGAGATCAACACCGAAGACGCTCGCCGCCTCGGCTTGCGCGACGGCGCCCCGGTGCGTCTTGTTGCCAAGACCGGGTCGGTCGAGACTACGGCCCGTATCACCGACGAAGTCAGACCCGGCACCGTGTTTCTCCCCTATTTCCAAACGGATATTGCCAGGAAAATGCAGTGGGACGAAGCGGCCAAGGCCAGAGCAGGGAACTCGCGGATCTTCGTTCGAGTCGAGAAAGTCTAGGATATGCGCGCGAGAATCATCGACAGACAGGAACTCATAACGGTTGTAGACCTGCTCCGCAAGGAGTACGAGGTGGTCGCGCCATTCTACGGACGAGGACGTGACACCTACTTTCAAGTAGTCACGGATGAGAACCGGGACCAGATCCAGCTCCATCTGCCCAATCCCTACCATCCGCCGAAGAAATACGTCCTGCCCCAGATCCAGCGAATGATGCGGATCCGCTATAACGGCAAAGTCCAGATCGAGCCGACTTATGAAGAGAAAAAGCGAGCCATCTTTGGAATCCGATCCTGTGACGTAGCCGGTATTTACCACCTGGACCGGATTTTCCTGGGGGGCGACTACCGCGACATCTACTACGATCGCTTCCGCAAGAATCTTTTCCTGGTTAACGTTGTTTGCACCCAACCCGAGGTGGACATCGACCAGGATTGTTTCTGCGTGTGTGCTGACACCGGTCCGGCCGCCCGCGGCCACTTTGACCTGCAGCTCATGGACCTGGGGGACGTGATCCTGGTTCTGGCAGGCACGGAAAAGGGGGAAGCGCTCTACACCCATCCTTTCTTCCGCAAAGCGACACCGGCGCATATCCAGAAGCGGCAGGAAATTCTGGCTGACGTCCGGAAGAAATTTGCGACGGCCACCAGTTGGTACACCGCTGCGGTGCGTTATGTCAGTTTCGGAAAAGTTCCCGAGGAAGTCTGGGAGGATGTTGGCAACAGGTGCCTGGAGTGTGGAGGTTGCAGCTACGTGTGCCCGACCTGCAACTGCTTCACAGTCACCGATCGGGAAATCAGCGAAGGCGAAATCGAAAGGACAAGGTTGTGGGATTCCTGCGCTTTGAGCGGCTTTACCCGCATGGCCGGAGGACACAATCCACGCAAGGCAGTCCATGATCGACGTAACCGCAGGTTCTTTCGGAAACTCTCGCACTACAACATTCAGCGTGAACTGTCGGTTGCCTGTATTGGATGCGGGCGCTGCGTCAACGTCTGTCATGGTGACGTGGGGATGCCCAGCGTTGTCGAGATCATACGAAGATCCTGCGCGGAGAAGTTGGAACGATGAGCGACACCGAGCTGCAAAACGTTTATTTGCCGAAAACCGCAATTTTGGAGCGGGTCGTCGACGAAATAGAGGACGTCAAAACCTTTTTCTGGCGATTTGAGGACGAGCAGGAGCAAGCCGCATTCAAGAGTTTTATGCCCGGACAGTTCGCCCAGGTAACGATTTTTGGCGCTGGGGAGTTTCCCGCATCGCTTCCTCCCAGTCCGACAGAATCGGAGACTTTTTTCACGATTCGCAAAGTCGGGACTGTAACCGCGGCTATGCATGCACTTAAGCCAGGCGATCGGTTTGCCGTGCGTGGGCCCTACGGAAATGGTTTCCCCATGGAGGACTATTTCGGTCAGAACCTGGTCTTTGTCGCCGGCGGCATCGGCTTGATCCCGCTCCGTTCGTGCATCGTCTACGCGCTTCACAACCGCGAACGTTATCAGAAAATTCAGGTCTTCTACGGGGCACGAAGCCCGAAGGACCTCATGTATCTGGAGTTGCTCAAAGAGTGGGAAAGGACCGCCGGGTTTGAATGCCATTTGACTGTTGATCGAAAAGACAATGACTGGCGCGGCAATGTGGGTGTCGTTGGCTCCCTGTTTCAGAAGCCAGGGGTAGAACTGCCGGTCGAGAACACTACGGTGTTTGTCTGCGGTCCGCCGGTGATGTTTCGATTTGTTCTGAAGGACCTGAAAGCCATGGGGTTTGAGGATCGGCAAATGGTCTCGACCCTCGAGCGTTACATGAAGTGTGGAGTCGGAAAATGCGGCCATTGTTGTATTGGCGTGGCCTATGTCTGCGTCGATGGTCCGGTTTTCAATCTCGAGCAAATCAAGAAGCTGGGTGAGGAGATTTGAGTTCAGACTTGCGTGCGGATCTGGCCGAACGGGTGGCGGGTCGAACCTGCGTCGTCGGCATCGGTGATCGTTACTGGGGAGATGACGGCCTGGGAGTGGTTTTAGCAGAGGCACTCCAAGCCAGGAACTGCCCAAACGTGCTGGTCACCGATAACACGCCCGAAAACTGGATAGGTCGTATAGCGCAAGGAGGGTTTGACCGTGTGCTGCTCCTGGACGCAGTGGAACACCCCGGGGAAGCTGGCTCGGTCGTGTTATTGGAGTCCGGGCAGCTGCGCAGTCGATTTCCCCAGGTTTCGACTCATAAGCTGTCGTTGGGAACGCTGGCCACGTTGATTCAAAACCAATGCCGGGCGGAAGTCTGGTGCCTGGGTGTAAAACCTGCGTCGCTGGCGCCCGGTACCGGGCTCTCGCAGCCGGTCAAAACTACGCTGCAGGTGCTTGAGAAAGTGTTGCTGGAGGTTTTGACGAACCGCGCTCAGGCGGTTTCTGAAAGAAGGAACGAATTGAGATGACCCCCAATCTGGCTTTTGTCTATGCATTCGGCATCTGCCTGGTCTGTTCACTGGTGACACTGGTCCTGTCCCGGTGGAAGACCGTCGCGGGCTGGGTGACATTCCTGTCCGTTTCCGTATCCAGCGGGCTGATGGTCTACGCGTCGGCGAAGGTGCTGTCGACCGGACCGGAGCCGGCTCAAACGATATTCTCCTTTCCCGGTTTGGGCCCCTGTCGAATCGTTGTTGACGGATTAAGCGCCGTTTTTCTTCTGCTCATCGCCGCCATTGCCCTCCTTTCAGCGCTGTTCTCGGTCAGATACATGGACCACTACGAGGAGTACGGAGTTGCCCGGTACTATCCCTACTTCCTGCTCTTTGTTGCCGGAATGTACGGAATCGTGGTGGTGACAGACCTGATGGTCTATTTCTGTGTCTTCTGGCAGTTGATGACACTGCCCTCTTACGCGCTGATCCGTTACGAGCACCGGCGGCAGGAGAACGTTCGAGCGGCCAACCGCTACCTCCTCATGATGGAAGTTTCCTGCGGCTTGGTTATGGCGGGCGCGGGACTGCTCGGTTCTGCTTCGCCGGGCGCGGACCTGGGACGCTACGATTTCCACAACCTGGCCGGGAACATGTCCGGGCTCCTTTCAACTGACTCTTTCACGGCAAGCGCCGGGCTCTTGCTGTTCCTGGTTGGTTTTGCGATTAAGGCCGGCATGTGGCCGTTTGGGCAACTTTGGCTTCCAGCCGCGCATCCAGCCGCACCGTCGCCCGTTAGCGCGCTCCTTTCCGGCGTCATGATAAAGACCGGAGTGTACGGGTTGTTGCGATCCTTTTTGTGGCTCGTCCCGGCCGGCGCATTGAGCTCCTACCCGGCGTCGTTCTGGGGTCTGGTCATAGCGGTAATGGGAACTGCCACCTTGTTCTTCGGAACCATCCAGGCATTGAAACAGGAGGAGTCGAAGCGTTTGTTGGCTTTTCACAGCATTGGTCAGGTCGGCTATATCCTGCTGGGCCTGGGCGCCTGCCTGGCACTGCTTCCGGTCTCGGAAGACGGTGCCTGGAGCACACTGGCTGCCATGGGTCTCGCCGGCGCTCTTTTCCATACGATCAACCACGGCCTGTTCAAGAGCCTGCTGTTTTTGAATGCCGGTTCGGTGCTGTTCGCGACCGGAACCCAGAATCTAAACCGGATCGGCGGTCTGTTCAAATTCATGCCGCTGACGGGGGCAATGACTTTAATCGCGTCGTTTTCGATTGCTGGCGTACCGCTTTTTAATGGGTTTGCCAGCAAATGGACGATTTACGTCTCGACAGTGCTGGGGAGCGCCTCGGTAAAATACCTGGCTGTCCTGGCGTTGTTCGCGATTCTGACGAGTGCCATCACACTGGCCTCTTTTATCAAGTTTTTCGGAAGCGCTTTTCTTTCAAGGACCAGTGAACTGGTGAAGCAAAAGTATGAGCGCACCAGGCACATGGAGGTGAGTTGGAGCATGCTCGCGCCCCAGTTGGTTCTAGGCGGGGCATGCGTGGTGTTTGGTCTCTTCCCACATGTGGTCCTCGGGTTTTTGAAAAGGGCGCTGGCAACCAGCGACGCGGGACTTGGAGCAGTTCTCGCGCAGGGGATCCAGGATTCCGGCGGGCTGGGTATCGCCGGACCAAGCGGCAGCGCGGTGGTCATCCCGGTTGTTGTCGGGATGGTGTTGCTTGGAATGCTCCTGCTGGTTCGAACCCTGGCGCACTCGGGCGGGAGTGAGCGCCGGGTGGCGCCTCCCTGGCTTTGCGGATACGCCCTGGAATCAGAGGCGAACCGGTATACGGCGCACGGATTGTATGGTGAAGTGAAGCGATACCTGCGATGGGCAGGTGGGACTGCAAGAAGGTAAGAAGAATCGAAATCCTTCAACCCCTGGAATCCTGATTTCCAGTGTTGAGCGAAAGGTACTCGCAAGATGCCGGCTCGTGATGTAGTCAATCAGATCAGACAGAAATTTGAGGCCTCGATCCTGCGCGTGGATATCCCGGCGGATAATCGGCTTTTCCTGTACGTGACCCCAGGAGTTGTCCGGGATTTGTGTACCCATGTTTTCCTGGAGCTGGATGCTCGTTACGTGATTAGCATCGGGATCGATGACCGCCCTTATTCGGGACAGTTTACCGTAGCGCACAATTTCGGATTTGAGCGGGAGAACGTGCTTTGCAGCATTTTGGTCAATCTGCCT
>DAOTAI010000272.1:0-6912 GCA_035593865.1 Acidobacteriota bacterium | reverse complement strand
CCCTCAGCCGGCCCGAGGTGATCGGCCACCACAAGTTGTTTCCCCCCGCCCGGATCGTTTCCTCCCAGGCGGTCGGCGGTGATCGGTTCAACAATCAGCAGCCGCGTGCCGACAAGGCCGGGATCGGCTACGCTCAGGACCACCTTCCCCTTTACTACTCCGAGTCGCAACGAGACCTCTCAATCCAGGAGTCCAACGACCACCAGCCGGGTCGGGGTAGTGTTGTCCCGCAACAGGTGTCTTGCCAGATCCCCGTCCGTGCTAACCAGGACCTTGGACCCCCAAGCCGCCCGCATGGTGTCAATGATCACCTGGGGTTCGCCCACCGGCGAGCCGTCGGTGTCAAGACGCTGACCGATCAGGAGCGAGACGCCGTTCAGACTCTTGTGCTTCACGGTTGACGTGATCGAGCCGTCTATACGTGCGATAAACATCTCGGATAACTTGTCGCCTCTTTTACCTTCACGAAATCCTGAGCGCTCCCACCACCGCGATCTGTCTTTGGCGCGTGAATGTCAAGGGAGTTGTCACGCCTTCGCCGGTCGGGGTGGCGATGCTGTAGCTCAGGAAACCCGGCCCGTCCAACCCGAGGCTGGCAGAGCAAGGGGCGTTATGGACAAACAGGGTAGTGTTCATAACCCGGGCCATCCGCGTGACGTTTGCAATATCGTTCGAATGCATGATGGCCGTGTGACGATATCCATGTTCTGCTCGCAGAGCCGCCTTGATGCCCGATTCGACGTCCGGGACTCGAACAATCGGCAGAAACGGCATCATTTGTTCTTCCTGGACGAAAGGATGATCCTCTTCGGTCTCTCCGATAAGAAGATCGACATCGGGAGGAAGCCGGAGCCCGATGGCTTTTGCCAGCACCTCGGGATCTTTGCCGATCAGTTCGCGCTTCAGCCGGGCGCGTGAGTATCGTTTACCGTCCCCTTCCCGAAATGTGAAAGCCGCTTTGGTAAGTTTCTCGACCTGGTCGCGCGTCAGCAGATAAGCGCCGTGACGCCGCATGGCGGCGATGAATCGATCGGCGACGGAGCTGACAACAAACACTTCCTTTTCCCCAATGCACAGCAGATTGTTGTCAAAAGCGGCGCCGAATATGATGTCAGCCGCGGCTTTTTCGAGGTCAGCCGTCTCATCAACGACGACCGGCGGGTTCCCGGGTCCGGCGGCAATCACACGCTTGCCGGATTTCATGGCCGCTCTCACCACCGCAGGCCCGCCTGTTACGCACAAAAGGCTTACATCCGGGTGAACAAACAGTTCTTCGGCGGTTTGAATTGACGGTTCCTCGACCGTGGTCATGAGATTCGCCAACCCGGTTTTTCGCTCAATCTCTTGGTTAAACAGGTCAAGAGCATAGCTTGCGACTTTTCTGGCGGCGGGATGGGGACTGAACACAGCGGTATTGCCTGCTGCCAGGACGTTTATCGCATTGCTGGCCATGGTGGGAACCGAGTGCGTTGCGGGAAGCACCATCCCAATGACCCCGAAGGGCGCGTATTCAATAATCGACAGTCCAGTCGAGTCGCTGCGCGCTTCGGTGCGGAGCGCCTCGACCCCCAGGACCCTGCGGATGATGCGGAGCTTTTCGATCTTGTGATCCAGGCGGCCGATCTGGGTTTCCTCGTACTCCATTTCGGCCAGTTCCTCGGCCCGATCCTCGCAAATTTTCCGGATAATCTCGAGAATCTCGTTTCTTTTGTCCAGGCTAAGTCCCGCCAGGTGCGGCTGGACCTCGTGCGCTGCTTTCACAGCCTCGTCGACGGTTGAAAAAACGCCATGACCTTGAGGCTTGCCTTTGATCTCCGTCCGGGCTGGAGCGAGCGTCGGCCGGGAAGAGGAAGCCGGCATCCCCTGCAATCGATCCAGGACCTCTCGCACTATCGACGAGACAAGTTCTTCGGAAGGCCTGATTCGGCTTGTCCGACTTGTGTCAAGGTTTGGCAAGGCGTTTACCTCCGATTTCGACGGTGTCCACAATGCCGACGATAACCGTGTCAGTGGGCGAGTCGCGAGTTATGTCGGTCAGGCGAGCGGAACTCCCCTGGGTGAACATCACCAGTTCGTTAATCCCTGCTCCGACGCTGTCCACTGCCACAACGGAACTTCCTGACTGCACCAGTTCGCCGTCACGGGTGATGTAGGGCTGAATCAAAAGAAGTTTCATGCCCTGAAACCTCGGATTCTTTTGAGTGGAAACAACCGTTCCGATTACCTTAGCGAGAAACATAAGCGCTTCCTTACGCCTGCGGTACGATCTTGCCCACGTCATCATGCGGGCGTGGAATCACATGGACACTTACGACTTCGCCGACTGTCCTGGCGGCGGCCGCGCCGGCGTCCACTCCCGCTTTTACTGCCGCCACATCCCCGGCGATAAAGGCCGTACACAACCCGCTCCCGATCTTCTTCCACCCGCGAAATTCCACATTCGCGGCCTTCAGCATCGCATCGGTTGCTTGAACCAGTGCGACCAGCCCTCGCGTTTCGATCATTCCTATTGCCTGCTGTGCCATTGTTGTCTCCGTAAAATTCATGCGCGACGCCCGGAAACAGTTGAAATCTCCTAATGGTCTTGCCGGCCGTCGCTTCTCTCCTTGATTAACTCCGCGGTATGCCGCGCTACGATCCATTCTTCGTTGGCAGGGATCACCAGGATCCTTACCTCCGATTCGGGCGCAGCAATATCTCGTTCGCCACTTGCCTCCCGATTCCGGGCCTCGTCGAGGACAACTCCGAAATAGTCCAGGTCTCGACACACCTCACTTCGGATAAAGGCGCTGTTTTCCCCGATTCCACCCGAGAACGACAGGACATCGATTCCCCCGAGTTCCAAGATGAAGGCGCCCAGGTAATGACGAATCCAATAGACGAATATCTCGAGAGCCAGCCGTGCCCGCTGATTTTCCTCAGCTGCCTCCAGGTCCCGCAGATCTCCGCACAAACCGCTGACGCCGGCCAGCCCCGATTCGCGTGCCAGGATTCCGGCCATCTGGTCGATGCCGATGCCCAGTTCCTTCATCGCAAAAAGCAACGCAAAAGCATCAAGATCGCCCACACGGTTGTTATGGGGCAGCCCGGATTGCGGCGACATGCCGAAGCTGGAATCGATCCCCCTGCCGTTCTTGATGGCAGCAAGGCTGGAACTGCCGCCCAGGTGACACGACACCTGGAGAAGATCCTTCCGGCCGAGCAGAGCCGATGCGCGCTCGGCGGCGTAGCGATGACTTGCGCCGTGAAAACCGTAGCGCTGGATGCCAAGCTCATTTCTCCACGCGAGTGGGATGGCATACGTTCGGGCCGCTTCCGGAAGCTCAAAAAAGGCGGTCTCGAAAAGGGCTACCAGGGGAATCTCCGGATGGCTCTTTTTGAACGCCCGCATGGCCTTTACGTACGGTGGATTGTGAGCAGGCGCCAGAAATGAAAACCGCTCCATGTCGGAGAGGACCTCCTCATCCACCAGGCAGGGGCCACGGCGCGGGCCCGCGTGGACCGCTTTAAAGCCGATTGCCGCCAGGTCTGCCAGGTCTGCGAGCGGCTTGCCGGGACCGACAAGCCTGGCCAGGCAGGCGTCAATGGCCGACTCATAATCGGGACAGGCGCCTCCCGGCTGCCCGATCCGTTCTATACGTCCGTGAGCCAGAACTTCTCCAGTCGAGGCTTCGAACAACTGGAACTTGAAAGACGTGCTGCCGATGTTGGCGACAAGAATCTTCACGGCCCTGCCTTACTTGAGAAAAGCGTCCACCAAGCCGTCATGAGGGCGAGGAATGACGTGAGCAGCCACCAGTTCGCCAACCGCTTTGGCCGCTTCTGCTCCGGCGTCTACCGCGGCGCGCACACTGCCAACGTCGCCCCGAACGATAGTGGTAACCAGTCCGGCGCCGATCTGGATGGTTTTTACCAGTTCCACATTGGCCGCCTTGCACATTGCGTCGGATGCTTCCACGAGACCGACAAGCCCTCTGGTTTCGATAATTCCGATTGCTTGATTCATTTGGATTCCTCCGGCTTCATTTCACCGGTTTTGTCGGATGGTTTTGGGGATTCCGTCCGAGAGGTAAAGACTGCCAGATCGTCATGCGGGCGGGGGATCACCTGCACGCTGACGACCTCTCCCAGCCGGCCAGCTGATTCGGCGCCAGCGTCGATCGCCGCCTTGACCGCAGCCACATCTCCTTCGATAAAGGCAGTAACCAGCCCGGAACCGACAGGCTCCCAGCCGGCGAAGGTGACGTTAGCGGCTTTGAGCATGGCGTCGACCGCCCCAATAAGCGGTGCGAGCCCTCTCGTCTCGATCATTCCTAGTGCTTGCTTCATGCCTCTCTCCTCTGGATCTACTTGAACAGCTGCACGTCGCGGGTGAACCTGAGTCCACAGGCATTGGCTTCATCGGTGTCCATGTGGACCTCCAGCTTGTAGGCGGGATCGACGCGAACGTGAACGCGTGTAAACACCACTCCGGCCTCGCCTCCCACACGCAGCTTCATTATGTCTCGATGGACGACTCCGTAAGCTTCCGCGTCGGCGACGCTCATATGAACGTGCATAGCCGCGCGGATCACGCCCTCCTTCAAGTGAAGAACGCCCTTGGGTCCCATCACGTAGGCTCCTGGTGTCCCGGTGATGTCTCCAGAGAGCCGGATGGGCACGTCGTCGATGCCGAGAGCGATGGCATCAGTAAAAGCCAGTTCGATCTGTGATTGTTTCCGGCAGGGGCCGAGGATCCGGAGGTTGGAAATCAGGCGGCTGCGGGGACCAATCAAGGTCACCGTCTCCTGTGCGGCGAAATGCCCTTCCTGATAAAGCGGTCGCAAAGGAGTCAGCTGATATCCAAGGCCGAACAGGACTTCCAAATCTGCCTGGGACACATGCATATGACGTGCGGAGACGTTGACGACGAGCGGCGACGAAGTGATTCGCGGGCAGCTCTGGCAGGTTGTCCATCCGCCGGAAAGCCGGCTGGCCACCACACTGCGAACGACTTCTTCAACAGCAGGGCGCGACAGACTCAGGGGCATCATTAACGAGTGTTGAGCGGTTTCAGGGAAAAGTCAAGCAAAAATTTTCATTTTCATTCACATTCCATCAAAATCGTGCTAGTCTTGCCGCATGAAGGCAGCTGAACGGCAGTTGCGCATCCAGGAACTCTTGGCCGGCCAGGAGTTTGTGGACATCGAGACGCTGTGTCGCCTGCTCCAGGCCTCCGAATCGACCGTGCGCCGGGATTTAACCGAACTGGAGAAGGGGGGAGTGCTGCGCCGGGTCCACGGCGGTGCCCTGTCCCTTCAGTCCCGCGACGACCTGCTGGACTTCAACCGGCAGAGCGTTCAACGCCGGGAAGAGAAGCAGTTGATCGGGAAAGCGGCGGCCGGTCTGGTCGAGGATGAGCAGACCCTGATCCTGGACGGAGGATCGACTGTTGCGGAGGTGGCGCGGAATCTGATGGGACGTCGACTCCAGATCGTGACCAACTCCCTCCCGATTGCCGAGATCTTTTCCGAGTCGCGCACCGTGGAGCTGACTTTGACGGGCGGCTATCTCTACCCGCGCCTGCGGATTCTGCTCGGGCCTTTTTGCGAGCGGATGCTGGCGAGTGTGTCGGCCGACGTGCTGATCATGGGCATTGGCGGGATTACAGAGTCGGGGCTCAGCAACAACAACAGCCTGATCGTTCATTCCGAGTGCCAGATGATCAACGTATCGCGAAAGGTGATCATTGTGGCTGATCACACCAAGTTCGGCCGCAAGGCCCTGGTTCACCTGGCGCCCCTGGAGGCGGCCAACGTGATCGTCACCGATGCGGGGATCGCGCCCGAATTTGAGGAGTTGATCCGCATCCGCGGAATCGAGCTGGTGATCGCATCATAACGGGATAGGCAGCTCAATTTCGGCCTTACTTGCACGACTGTCCCCTGTCTCCCGGCGCGCCGACGGGTGAAAACAGAGATGGAATGAGAAGGCCAGTCTCCTAACGCAGTACCAAGTAACAAGGTCTGCAGAAAATTTAACGGGCTCGAGGCCCAAAAGGAGACTGGCATGAACGATCATAGCAACGCGGCCATTCGGATGGTGGTGGGTTTGGACGCTTCGGACCAGAAGACGACTTACATGATGCTGGACTTGGCACACGACGAAGTCATCCAGGAAGGGAAGGTGGCGACCGGAGAAGATAGCCTGCGGGTGTTCGATTATTAATGAATTGTTGAGGTCCGACCCCGGACTACGGACTAGATCCACTCACGGAACAGTTCGGGCGAGGGGCGGGCAATGATGGAGCTGGCGACCAGGATGCCTTCGGCCGCGGCAAGCTTGGAGCTGGCTTCGACGGCTGCCCGAACGTTGGCGATATCACCGGACACCAAAACAAACCCCTTGCCTCCGATGGCCATAGCAAGATGGACCCGAAGGAGAACGACTTTGGCGGCTTTAGCGGCGGCATCGGCGCAGTCGATGATGCTGGTCGCCGAAAACGTCTCGACCACTCCCAGCGCGCCTTCCTGGCCGGCTTTCAGTTCGACATTCCCGGCGATGGCGGGGAAAACCGACGGGTGCACGCGGGAGATGACCCGCGATTCAATCAGAAAGCCTTCGGCCTCCTGGACAGCGGCGTCAACGGCGGCCGTTGCCGAAGCCACGTCCCCCGCCACGGCGACCAGGTACTTGCCCGAGCATATGGTCCGGGCAACCAGAAGCTCGACCCGGGCAGCCTTGAGCATCACGTCCTGGACCTTGAATCCGATGGCGATGCTGCTCAGTTCAACAATCCCGATTGCGTCAAGTTCAGCCATAGGCGATTCCTAGCCCTCGATAACGATCTCTTCCGGGCTCACGCTTCTCACGGTCCCAGTAATACTGGCATGCAGATTCGCGCCGAGTGCGTCGTTGGGCGGTGCCCCCACC
>DAOTAI010000271.1:0-6931 GCA_035593865.1 Acidobacteriota bacterium | reverse complement strand
GGAACCGCCATCTCGGTGGCGCTCCGCCAAGCTGCCTCCCCGCGCTCCACACCGTGATCGCGCAGCTCCACGTAGTTGTCTACAATCACGATGGCGTCGTCCACCACCATCCCCAGCACCACGATCAGCGCCGCGATCGACACCTGGTGCAGCTCAATGCCAAAGGCGTTCAGTAACGCAAAGGTCACCGCGATGGTCACCGGAATTGCCACCGCTGATACCACTGCCACCCGGAAAGGCAGCAGAAGCACGGTCACCAGGATCACCGCCGCGATCGCAATCCCGAACTCCCGGATGAAGGTGTCGACGCGTGTGGCCACGACCTTCGGCTGGTCCGCCACCAAGTCGATCTCGAGGTCGGGCGGCAAATCGGTGCGCACCCGTTCCAGCGCCGCCCGCACGACATCGCCAAAATCGACGATGTTGTTACCCTCCTGCATCTCCACTGCCAGGAGAATGGCCCGGTCCCCGTTGACCCGCGCATACTGGGACGGGTCTTCATACACCCGCTCGACGCTCGCCAGATCCCCGATATATACCGGCTGACCCGTGGGCGAAACGTCGATCATGACATTTCGGATCTGCTCCTCGGTTTGAAACGCGCCGCTCGCTTCGATGGGCGGTTCCCCGTGCTCGGTTGGCACCGTGCCGGCGAACTGCACCGTGTTGCGCCCTTGCAGCGCCGCGATCACTTTCATCGGGTTCACGGCATACAGCGACAGTCGCTCCAGTGAACTCGTAATTTCGATCCGCTCCTCCTGCTCGCCAATCCTCCGGATTTTTGAAACCGCGCGAATGCCGCGGATCTCGGTCTCGATCCGCTCCGAGTACTCCTTCAACTCCCTGTAGCCGTACCGATCGCCGTGAATCGCGATCAGCAGCGCCACCGTATCGCCAAAGTCCGAATCCACCACCGGGCCAATCAGCCCCTCGGGCAGCTCCGTCATCTTCAGTTGCGCCATATCCAGGCGGATCTTGGACCAGAAGGTATCGGTATCGGTGACGTGATCCTCCAGCTCGACGTTGATGAACACCGAGCAATTGCGGCTGGTCGAGAACGTCTTCTCGCGCCGCACTCCCGCGGTACGGAACAGCCGGTCCTCGATCTTGCGCGTGACCTGCATCTCCACTTCCTCGGCCGTAGCGCCAGGGTAGAACGCGGCCACGATGCCGGTATGGATGGTGATCTTCGGATCTTCGCGGCGCGGCATCCGTAACAAAGCGTACAGGCCTGCCACCAACGCCATCACGGTGATCGCAACGGTTACCTGCGGGTGCCGGAGCGAAACGCGCACGGGGTTCATTGCTCGCCTCCCACGACCTCCACCAGCATGCCTTCCCGCAGCTTCTGCTGGCCCGCCACTACCACCTGCTCATCGCCGAGCAGCCCGGAGCGCACTTCCAGCTCTCTTCCTACTGGCGCCCCGATCTCCACCCGCCGCGCATAAACCCGCTTGCGGTCTGGGAAGTAGACATAGACCAGGGTGACTCCCTGCGGATCCCTCACCACGGCTTCGCCCGGAATTGTCAGCACCCGCATGGTGCCCGCCCCGAGAATTCGCGCCTCCGCCACCATGCCCGCCAGCAACACCCTTTCCCGGTTCGGCACCGCGATGGTGACCGGATACGTCCGGGAAGTTGGCTCCGCCGCCACTCCGACTTTCTTGACTTTCCCCGGAAAACGGCGGCCGCCGAGCGAAGGCACGGCAATCTCGGCGGCAGCGCCCTGCTGCACCTTGCCGATCTCGGCTTCCGGAACCCCTACCCGGACCTCTACTGGGTCCAAGTCCACGACCGACAGGATCGGCGTGCCGGCCGCCACCATCACGCCCGGCTCAATGCGCCGCTGAGCGATGTAGCCGCCCAACGGCGCCGTCAGCCGCGTGTCGTCGAGCCGTTTGCGTGCTATCTCGACTTGGGCCTGCGCCGCCTGCGCCTGGGCTTCGGCGGCTGCAATATCCTCGGCCCGTGTGCCCTGCCGTGCCATTTCGTAGCGCTCGCGCGCCGCGCTATACGCCGCCTCTACCTTGCGAAAATCGTTGGCCGGCAGACTTTTGCGCTCGAACAGAAAGCGCATGCGCCGGTACTCGTCCTGCCAGCGCTCGAAGTCGATGCGTGCCTGCTCCAGCTCCTGTGGGCGCGGGCCGGCCGCGGCTTTCTTCGCCGTGGCGGCCGCGGCCTGGGCCTGCCCCAGCGCAGCATTCAGCGCGTTGCGGTAATCTGTAGCGTCGAGTTCAGCCAGCAACTGCCCTGCCCGTACGACGTCGCCCTCTTCCACGTACACCTGCGCCACCCGGCCGGCCACCTGAAAGGCTAGTGGCACGCTCTGCGATCCCTCCACCGATCCGCTCGCCGACACGGACTCCGGCCGCTCGACATAGGCAGGGGTGCGGACCCGGACCGGCACCGGCGTCTCTTCCGCAACCGGCCGCTCGGGCGAGCACGCAACCAGGCAAGCCACCAGCGCCGCTGCCGCCGCTGCGTTCCTGCACCGACCGCTATGCATCATGGCCTCCATCAGCCGTACCGTAAGGCATGGCCAGGCGATCGAAGACCAGGCCGGCAGCCTCCGTGTAGGCGCGCTCCAGACTGCGCCCCCCTCCCGCCAGCGCCATGCTGCCCAGACCCTGCCACACCGCCAGCAACGCCAGGGCCACGGTCTCGGGCCGCTCCAGCGGCTCTACTCCGGCAGCGGCGAAGTACTCCGCCACGAGCCCCGTATATGTCTCAAGCTCGTGCCGGCGTAACTTGGCCAGCCGCGTCCGGACCGCACGGTCCCGCATGGCTCGCCGACTGAACTCGATCCGCAGTGCAATCCAGTCCTTCTGCCGCCACCACTGGTTCACAAACCAGTCCCGCACGGCCTCCAGCCGCCGGCCCGGGTCCGGAATGCCGCGAATAATCTCGTCCAGCGTGGTGGCCAGCTGAAGTCGCCGTTTATCGAGCACCGCCAGAAACAACTCGTTTTTGTCGGCGAAGTTGGAGTAAAAGGCTCCTCGCGAAAAGCCGGCCGCCTCGGCAATCTGTTCTACCGAGGAACCGTCGAATCCATGTCGGATAAAGGCCTGTTCGGCCGCCTCAATCAGGCAGGCGCGGGTGGCTTCCTGACTTTCCCGCCGTGTAAGCCGTCGCTTGCGATTCATATTCACTAGCTTATTCAGATACAGATCTGTATGTCAATACATACTTGTATCTTAAAAATCGCGTGAGCTTCAGCCCTGCGGCACACTGTGCCCCGGTATGCAGAAGGACAGTGCGGCCGGAACCAGACCCGCCGCCTCCCCCGGCGCCGCCGCCAAAGAGATTCTCGCTTTCGGCCACGGAGAAAAGCAGAGAAAGACAGAGATACAGAAATCAGACTCCTCTGTTTTCCTCTGTTCTTTGCTGTTTTTCTCTGTGTCCAAGGAATTGTGATACAACTGTTCTCAAACACCCCAACCTGGAGGTCACATGATCGGTTATCGTCAATTGCTCGGGATTACTGTATTTTGCGTTTTGGTGGCTGTCGCTTCAGCTGCCGATGAGTCGGCCGTCAGTGTGAAGGTCGGCGACCGAGCCCCATCTTTTTCGGCTGTGGACGCGGATGGCAACACCTGGAACTCGGCTGATCACGTTGGCAAGAAATACCTCGTCGTTTATTTTTACCCTGCCGCGATGACCGGCGGCTGTACGAAGCAGGCATGTAGCTACAGGGACGACCTGTCGCAACTGCGTCAGGCCGGAGCGGAAATCGTAGGCATCAGCGGCGACGAGGTCGAGAATCTGAAAGCTTTTCGTGAGGTGGAACGGCTGAATTTCACACTCCTTTCCGATAAAGACGGAAGCATCGCCCGGAAGTTCGGAGTGCCAGTCAAGGAAGGGGGATCCATCCGACGAGCGATTGACGGCCAGGAACGAGACTTCACTCGCGGTGTCACCACGTCCCGCTGGACGTTCATCATCGACAAAGAGGGAAAGATCGCCTACGTCAATTCCCAGGTCGACGCGGCCAACGACAGTAAAGCAGTGCTGGCCGCACTCGAAGACCTCAAAAACTGATCGGCCCCATTCATAGGGCCGATCGGGCAGGCTTGAGAAATCAATGAGTCAGGCCGGCATCGTCGCTGACACCGAGGGCGAACGCGGTCCAATCCAGCTGGCCCCTTCCCTTCGCCAGGGTGGCCAACAGTCGATCTCGAACAATGGCCGCGAACGGCATCGGCACCCTGGCCGCCACCGACGCGGCCTGTACCAGCTGTATGTCCTTCAGTCCTAGAGGCAGGGCGAAACCAACCTCGTCATATTTCTGCGCCGCAATCCGGCTCCCGTAGTTCTTGTAAATCGGGCAATCAAACAGCGTGGAGGAAAGCATCTCCATTACGCGAACGCGATCGATCCCGTTTTTCTCGACCAAGGCCAGCGCTTCCGCCATGGACTCGATCGCTGCGCCGATAACGAAATTCGCGGCCAGCTTAACGATGTTCGCAGCGCCCGGATCTGCTCCAAAATCAAAAATACCCTGGCCCAGCGTCTCCAGGATAGGCCGGATTTGCCCAGCGGCAGAAGGGTCCCCCGACTGGCAGATCCAAAGCTTGCGCGAAGCTGCCGCTTCCGGCCGCCCGAAAACAGGGGCAGACACGTACCGGTCACCTCGTCCGGTATGGATTTCTCCGATCCTGCGCGAAATTTCGGGCGAAACCGTGCTCATTGAGACATGGACTATTCCCGCCGGACCTTCACTCAAGCCCTCCGGACCCTTCACGACTTGCTCAAGTGCCGCGTCATCGGCAAGCATACTGATGACAACTCCCCCCGGTTTGCCCAGATCGCTAGGTCGGGATACTACGGTCACACCTGTTTCGGCAGCCAGTCGTTCCGCTTTCTCTCGACTCCGGTTGAAAACGCTTAGTTTGTAACCCGCCGCAGCAAGATTCCTGGCCATGGGCATTCCCATATTTCCCAGTCCAACAAAACCAATCTCTTGCATAATGCTTCTCCTCCTACACCTTGTAGCGTCTCATAAGACTCTTCTCTGGCCCAACAGAGTCTTCTTGGTATTTGGCGAAACACGAGGAATAAGGTAGTGTAATCGCCGGAACAGGAGACGCAGATGAAGATCAAAGGATTATTAGTTCTGTTTGCATTACTGATAACCTCATGCAGCCAACAAGCAACCACGTCACAGACCGTCATCAAGCTTGAATCAGGGGAATACTGGTGGGGTGGCGCCGTCAACGAAGGGCATAAAATGCCCTTGGGCCCCAAACCTTACAGCCTCGATTTGTATGCCAATAATGTTGGCAATCAGTGCGCCCCGCTTCTGGTATCGACTAAGGGACGGTATATCTGGAGCGAGAAACCCTTTTATTTTGAATTCAAGGACGGGAACCTTGTCATCATCCATCAATACGGACCGATTGTACAGGAGAAGGCAGGAAACACGCTGGCTGAAGCCTGCCGGGCAGCGGCTTCCAGGCATTTTCCGGCGAGCGGCAAGATGCCTGATCCAATTCTCTTCTCTCGGCCCCAATTTAACACCTGGATAGAGCTGGTCTATAACCAGAACCAGGAGGATATCCTCAAGTACGCCCGGGCCGTGGTTGACCATGGCTTTCCACCGGGAGCCCTGATGATCGACGACAACTGGCAGCGCTACTATGGCAATTTTGAGTTCAAAGCCGAACGCTTCCCGGACCCGAAAGGGATGGTGGACGAACTGCATCGACTGGGTTTCAAGGTCATGTTATGGGTCTGCCCCTTCGTCAGTCCTGACTCGGCTGAGTTCCGGGAATTGAGAGACAAAAGGCTCTTGCTTCTCCAGAAGAACGAGGGGGTTACGCAGTGGAAGGACGCGTCAACGCCGATTATCGTTCCATGGTGGAACGGATTCAGTGCCGTCCTTGACTTTTCTAATCCCGCCGCGGAGCGTTGGTTTAAGGAGAAGCTGCAAGGCCTGCAAGAAACGTATGGTATTGACGGTTTTAAGTTCGACGCCGGGGATACCAAGTATTACCCCAACTCCTCCATCTCGTACCGGGAGATCCTTCCCAATGACCATACTGAGCTTTTCGGGCGTATCGGGCTTGACTTTCCGCTCAACGAGTTCCGAGCAATGTGGAAAATGGGCGGCCAGCCGCTGGTGCAGCGACTTCGAGACAAGAATCACGACTGGGTAGACTTGCAGAAGCTTATACCGCACACTTTCGTGCAAGCATTGCTGGGATATACCTTCAGCTGCCCGGATCTTATTGGCGGCGGCGAATACGAATCCTTCCAGGATCTGGCAACCTATGATCAGGACCTCGTGGTCCGCTCGACTCAATGCCAGGCGCTGATGCCAATGATGCAGTTTTCCGTAGCCCCCTGGCGAGTGCTCGACAAACCCAGGCTGGAGGCGGTGAAACAGGCGGTCCAGACCCGTCAGAAATTCGTTCCCTACATTCTGGAGCTGGCCGAAAAAAGTGCTCGAACCGGCGAGCCGATCGTGACACCTCTTGAATATCACTTCCCCGACCGCGGGTATGCTGAAGTTCTGGACCAGTTCATGCTCGGCGACCGGGTTCTGGTTGCCCCGGTAGTTGAAAAAGGCAGGACGAGCAGGACTGTCGTTCTACCGCCCGGGAAATGGAAATGCGACCAGGGAAAGACCTACGAAGGCGGTACCCAGGTGACCATCGAGGCCCCGATCAATCGGCTGCCCTACTTCGAGAGGGTGGAAAGCTGACCTACTCGGGCTGGAGAACCTCAGGAAAAAGATATGCGCCGGCAAGTCATTGAGTGCGTTCCGAATTTCTCCGAAGGCCGCGACCTCGCCAAGATCAAACAGATCACCGACGCCATTGAGGCGGTCGAGGGGGTATCCTTGCTCCATGTTGACCCTGGCGCGGACACGAACCGGACGGTCGTTACTTTCGTCGGACCTCCGGATGCCGTGGCGGAAGCCGCCTTCCAG
>DAOTAI010000270.1:0-6941 GCA_035593865.1 Acidobacteriota bacterium | reverse complement strand
CAAACTTTTTGGTTACCTATACTGCGAGATAGCAGCAGGGTTTTACAGCGGAATCAAATACTTTAGACACGGCCCCAGTTAAACCAGAAACTGCGCTACAATCCGAACTTCAAGCTCTGGAAGCGACCGCAGCGGACCAGGACAGATATCTTCAGTTGGCTGAAGATCTGGAGGGCTTCCTGGCGCGGTTAAAGCCGGGGCGTCCACAATGGAGGTGACGGAACTTGTCAGCGCACTAGTTCCAACCTCAGGCGGGCTTTTCTAGCTAAGCCCGTCTGCAGCAGACGAAGGTGCAGGCGGCGGCTTGTAGTTCCGCCTTCCGGCGAAAGCAGGAGGTTCTCATGGGCAGAGACAGACAAAATTCCAAGGTTTCTGGTGTAACCCGCCGCAGTTTCCTTTCCGCGGCAGCTGTTGCGGGACTAGCCGGGTCTTCCAAACTTGGACTTGGGGGTCCGGGGACCCCCGCGAAGGGCCCGGGGACGAGTCGTGCGACTCCCGCCGGCGAGCTGGCTCGCCGAGTCCGGATGAACGCCGACCGGTTGAAAGCCGGGACGATGCCGACGTATACGGACGAGTTCATCCTGGCGGACGTCCGGCTGACCCCGGCGCGCCGCTTCAACAACTTCAGCGGGGATCTCTCGGGACGCTGGATTGAAGCATTTTCGGTCATGCCGGCAGAGGACGGAGGCCGGCGCGCCGCTCAACTCGCGGTCCAGGCGATCCAATACCAGCGGGCGGACGGGCGTTTCGGCAACCCCGAACTGGTTTTCACGGCAGATGCCATCGGTCCTGAGCACATGGCCCTTCTCTGGGGAAACGGGCGTTTGCTTGTGGGGCTGCTCGCCGCCTATTCACGCGCGCAGACGCCTGCCCTCCTGGAATCAGCCAGAAAGCTGGGAGCGTTTCTCCTTAAGGTCCGCAAGGAATGCTCCGACCCTGCCGTAATAAAGAGATTGGAGGGCCTGGGGGCGAACGGGTCCATCTGCTTCACGCAGCTCGTGGAAGGCCTGGTCGAGCTCGCAAAGGCAACCGGCGATCGCAGTTACCTGGAGCCGGCCGCAGCTATCGTGCCGCTGCTGGGCCCGCGCGGCATCCAACACTCGCACGGGTACCTGTCCACGCTTCGCGGCGTTTTGTTGCTTTACGGCGAGACCCGTGACAAGCAGCACCTCGAGTTCGTGGAACGCGCGCTGCGGGACCTGGTTCGGTCGTCCGACTACACGATCTTCGGAAGCGTCACCGAGTACTTCGGGTGGAACGCCTCCACGGCTTCGGCCGAAGGACTCTCGACGATCGTCGCCAACTCGGGTCGTGATCCCCGCGACGAAGGCTGCAGCCACGCGGACTTCGTCAGGCTAAGCCTCAAACTTTGGGAGGCGACCCGGAATCCCGATTATCTCGAGCTTGCCGAGCGATGCCTCTGGAACGGGCTCTACCCGAACCAGTGTCCGACCGGTGATTTCGGCTCCCATGCCTATTTCCCCCAGGGGATCAAACCGGTTCCCAACCTGAATCGCTCCTGGTGGTGCTGCACGATGCACGGGTATCGGGCTTTCCATGACGTTCTCGAATCAGTCGTCATACGCCAGGGTGACGCAGTGGTGGTTAATCTGTTTGAGGAAGTGGACTGGGCGGAAGGCGACTGCTCGCTTCACACCCGGTGGGGAGCGGTGAGCCAGAAAGGCCTGTCTTCGTCGGTCACCTTTTCGGTGGAATGGCGCGAGGTCAGGCGCGGCGGTGCTCCGCTGGCCGTTCGAAAGCCGTCCTGGGCGGACCGGGCGGAAATCATGTTGAACGGAAGACCGGTGGAGGCCGAGGTGCGGGACGGTTTCTGGCAGGTGTCACGCGCGTGGAAGAAGGGGGACCGAATCGAGCTGCGGTTCGTGCTGACACCGAAATTGACCCGGCGTGACGGGGTGGTGGTCAGCGCCGAGACAGTCGGCAACGAGGCAGTGGAGGCAGCCATGACCGTTGGTCCCTGGCTGATGGGAGTCAGCAGCGCACACAACCCGCTCTTTTTCGGAGAGCCTTGGCCGGGCAACACCATTGAGCTGGTCGAAACCCGAGACCCGAACAGCACGCCGGCGCCACAGGTTTTTCCGGCCCTACGGCTCGGCTTCGTGCACGGCGGGTTTCCCGGCAGGAACCCGGTGACGCTGCGGGCTGTCTGCCAGAATTACCGAAGCAGCGAGAACGCGATCCGGGCAGTCTGGCTCAGATTCAGGCGAGCCTGACCCGTGGAAAGGGGCCGTGTCTAAAGTTTTTAGTTTTCAAGGACTTGAAAATCAAAAACTTTAGACACGGCCCCTTCAGGGACGATAGTGGACGACTGGGAATGGACGATAGGATGGGTAGCCGTAAGTTGTTGGTGCGAAAGGGGGGACTCGAACCCCCACCCCTTGCGGGACTAGATCCTAAGTCTAGCGCGTCTGCCAGTTCCGCCACTTTCGCATTCTGTTCCCCAATTCTAAGACAAATCCACCAGTAGAGCCATGAAATCCGCGTGATCCTCGCCATCGTCCTATCCGCGTAATCCGTGGGATTCGCGCCATCCGCGGGCCCGCAAGTCGCGCGTTTCGTTCCGCCTCGCCGCAAAGTGTCAGAGCCGGCGCGGGTACATCTGATGGAGATGCAGGGATTTCCGTTCGCGCTGATCGGCTGATACCGTTACAATCGTCCTCATGGCGGAAGCTCTTCTGGATTTCCATCGCTGGCTGAACGGCGTCATCTGGGGATGGGCGATGATCATCGCTCTTCTCGGAACAGGCGCCTATTTGACTGTTTTGACCCGCGGCGTCCAGTTCCGGCGGCTCGGCTTTGCCCTGCGGGAGGTGCTAGGCAAAGTTTTCAAGAAAGGTGACGGGGAAGGAACCGTTTCGCCTTTTCAGGCGGTTGCCACAGCGCTGGCATCTACCGTCGGGGTCGGGAACATCGCCGGCGTCGCCACCGCGATTTTCCTCGGCGGACCCGGCGCAATGTTCTGGTTGCTGGTTTCCGGGATCTTTGGCATGTGCACGAAGTTTGCCGAAATCGCCATTTCACTCCGCTTCCGCCGAGCCGACGCGACTGGCACCATGCGGGGAGGTGCCATGTACGTCCTCTCGCAGGGCCTAGGTCTGCCTTGGTTGGGTACGATCTTTGCGATCCTGACCGCATGCGCCGCTTTCGGCATCGGAAATATGGTCCAGGCAAACTCGGTATCGCAGGCTATTAATGCCACCTTTGATGTTCCGACCTGGCTCTCGGGCATCGTGATAGCGCTTTTGACTGGACTGGTTATCCTCGGTGGCATCCGGAGGATTGCGGAAGTTACCCAGATCCTGGTTCCGTTCATGTGCGGCCTGTATCTCCTCGCTGGCCTTTATGTTCTGATCACTCATATTGGCGAAGTCCCTAATATCGTCTCGCTGGTTTTGGGGTCTGCCTTTGGAGGCCACGCTGCCGTTGGCGGGTTCGCCGGCGCGGCCGTGCGAGATTCGATACGCTATGGGGTCGCAAGAGGCCTCTTTTCGAACGAAGCCGGGCTCGGGAGTGCACCCATGGCCCACGCCGCCGCAGTCACCGATCACCCGATTCGACAGGCTTTGTACGGGATCTTCGAAGTCTTTGTCGACACCATACTCGTCTGCTCCGTAACCGGATTTGTCATCCTCGCCACACGAACCTGGCACAGCGGACTGACCGGAGCAGCCTTGACCGCCAAGGCGTTCGAGACTGGACTACCGGGGTTCTGGGGCGATACTGTGATCACCATTGCACTCCTGACGTTCGCCTTTTCGACACTGATCGGGTGGTCTTTTTATGGAGAAACGGCGGCGGTGTACCTGCTGGGGACTAAAGCCGCGATTCCGTACCGGGCGCTTTGGGTTGTTCTGGCATACCTCGGCTCGGTAGGGAGCCTTCAGCTCGTCTGGGACGTCGCCGATACACTAAACGGCCTGATGGCCATCCCGAATTTAATCGCCGTTCTAGCTTGCAGCCGCTTAATCGTGTCGATGCAGAAAGACTTTTTCTCCGCAAAGAGAGCCTCCCGATGAACACCAGCACACATGCCCGAAAACGCCGGATCGTCATCTGGACGGCCGCCACCCTTCTCCTCCTCATACTCGCGGCCGCCACGGTTTTCTGGTTCGCGTTAAAGGCCAGTCTGCCTCAACTTGACGGGCGCCTCCAACTTCCTGGCCTTAACCAGGCGGTTATCGTCGAACGGGACGACCTCGGGGTTCCCACCATCCGGGCACGCAATCGCAAGGACGCCGCCCGAGTCACCGGTTTCCTGCACGCCCAGGACCGGTTCTTCCACATGGATCTTTCCCGGCGAATGGGGGCTGGCGAACTAGCGGAGCTTCTTGGACCTGCGGTCTTGGATCTTGATCGTGATTTTCGCCTGCATCGCTTGCGCAAGACGGCCCGCGAGGCCGTGGCAAAGCTGCCGCCCGCACAGGTCGAGCTGGTTCAGGCGTATTGCGAGGGTGTCAACTGCGGGCTGGCCGCCCTGGGCGCACGCCCGCCAGAATACCTGATCTTGCGCAGCCAACCTGAAGCCTGGCGCCCCGAAGATTCCCTGCTGGTGGCTTATTCCATGTTTTTCTTTTTGCAAGACAGCACCGGCCGGCAAGAGTCGCGGCTGGGCGTTCTGGCCGAAGTCCTCCCGCCAAAAGCCTTTGATTTCTTCGTTCCTTCAGGCACCGAGTGGGACGCGCCGATCGATGGGACGGAAAGCCCCATACCGGATCTTCCGAGTCCAGCAGAGTTTTCGTTTAAGAATTTGGCAGACGCCCAGCCGGATGGCCAATCACGGCTCGGCCGGCCATCAACGGTCAGCCACGGCTTGGCATCTCTCCTGCCGGGGCAGTTCTCTTCCCCCGCTGACGGTCTCATTCTCGGCAGCAATTCCTGGGCGATCGATGGTCGTCTCTCGAGGACCGGGTCGGCCATGGTGGCAAACGACATGCACCTCGGGCTGCGGCTGCCGAACACCTGGTATCGGATGCGAATCGTCTGCCAGCCGGACGACAAGGCCACACCGGATCTCGACATCACGGGCGTGACGCTGCCGGGGGTCCCCGTCATCATCGTCGGCAGCAACCGCAAGATTGCCTGGGCCTTCACCAACAGCATGCTGGACGCGAGCGACCTCATTCTCCTGGAAGTTTCGCCTGATAATCCGCGCTCTTACCAGACGCCACAAGGGCCGCTTCCTTTCAAGGAGGAATCGGAGACCCTGCGCGTGAGGGGGGAACAGGACCAGACGTTGACCATTGAGACGACGATCTGGGGGCCTGTCGCGCCAGGGCGGGCTGGATCCCAGAAGCGAGCGATCTGCTGGGTGGCCCACCGGCCCGACGCGGTCAATCTGAATCTTCTCGAACTGGAGAATGTCAGCGATGCCGAAACGGCGCTCGCTCTTGCCCCGAGTTGTGGGATCCCAGCGCAGAATTTCGTGGTGGGGGATCGGGCAGGCTGGATTGGCTGGACGGTGATGGGCAAGCTGCCACGGCGGATTGGGTTCACTGGAATGCTGCCCGTCTCGTGGGCAGATGGACAAGCCAAATGGGACGGCTGGGTCCGGCCGGAAGATTACCCGAAGTTTGTCAACCCCCCGGACGGCCGAATCTGGACGGCCAACAACCGGATCATGGGAAGCGCCAACTATCTTGCAGCTGGTCCATGGGACGTGGACTTGGGTGCGCGGGCCCGTCAAATCCGTGACGGGCTGCGCCAGCAGGAGCAGTTCGCTCACGAGGATATGTTGTCGATTCAACTCGACGACCGGGCCCTCTTTTTCCAAAGGTGGCGCGACCTCCTCCTGGCGACCCTGGCGCTGCCGGAGACGTCGCGAGTGAAAGAAGCCAACGAGGCGCGGACGCTGGTAGAGAACTGGGGCGCGCGTGCGGCTGTTGACTCACAGGGATACCGATTGACGCGCGGTTTTCGTATCGCCTGCCTGGAACTGGCCCTGGCGCCGTTGACTAATCAGTGCCGCAAAATCGATCCGGATTTCGAACATCCGACGCGTCAGGTGGAGCACTCAGTCTGGGTGATGTTGAACGAACGCCCGGCGCATCTCTTGAACCCAGAGTTCGAGACTTACGATGAGCTGTTGATCAGCGCGCTGGAGAAAACGTTAGCAAATTTGCGCGAGCAGGGCCTCGATTCGTCAGAAGCGACTTGGGGCAGGAAAAACACCGTGTCTATCGAGCACCCCTTGAGCGCCGGGATTCCGTTTCTTGGAAAGTGGCTCAATATCAAGCCTCAACCGTTGCCCGGGGATTCTCATATGCCGAGAGTCCAGTCTCCGACCGCGGGAGCGTCGGAAAGACTGGTCGTCTCGCCGGGACATGAAGAACAGGGACTGTTTCATATGCCGGGAGGCCAAAGCGGACATTTTCTGTCGGAATATTATCGAAAAGGCCATGACGCCTGGGCCGAAGGGAAAGCAACACCATTTCTCCCCGGCCCCACACGCCACACACTCACGCTTTCGCCATAAAGGGCGATTCCAGGCGAGCTGATTGTGGCCGCGCTCTCCAGCAGCGATTTTCCGGGCCGAATTAATTAAATTAGAGCTTGGGACGCCCTGAAACAGCAGGGACATTAGACATCGGCATGAGGAACTGGCCCAAGTCTCCGCGGCTCAAGCGCCAGAACGAGCAGGAGGCACCTTCTGTTCGTAGCACCGGCTTTAACTGCGCAGTTACCCAGCGGTCAGTTGTTGCTATATGACCGATTTAAGGCCCGCCTGGAGATCCCATGTAGGGCGGGACTACGAACGGGAATGCAGCCGGGATCGCAAGTTCGTAGTACCGGCTTTAGCCGGGCAGTTGCCCAGCGGTCAGTTGTTGCTATATGACCGATTTAAGGCCCGCCTGGAGATCCCATGTAGGGCGGGACTACGAACGGGAATGCAGCCGGGATCGCAAGTTCGTAGTACCGGCTTT
>DAOTAI010000002.1:7229-36709 GCA_035593865.1 Acidobacteriota bacterium | reverse complement strand
AAGTTGCTTCGGCAAATCGAGGTGAACAGCAACGTCTTGCGTCGCGGTGGTCAGGCCCCCGAGTCCTCCCGTTCCAAACCAGTACTCAGTCCAGCCGTCGGTTTGTCCAGGGTCAATGAACTCGTAGTTGCCGTCCCAAATGAAACGCCCGCTTTGAGTCTCCATGTATAGCCCGTCCTTGTCAGTGTACGTGGCCATATGCCGGAGTGCCGTCAGACCCGAACCGAAGGTCCAGGTCTTCATACCACGGGCCAGAAGCCGGTTGGTGAAACAGACGGTTCCGTAATCGGTCTTGTAATCGTAAATGGACATGAAGTTATCGAAGATATCGAGGCCGAAGACCCCGAGCATGTTCTTGTTGTTCTTGTTCCAGCTGAGATCCTCTCCATTGATCACCGGCCATGTGCCGAGGGCCGAACTGTCGTGGCCGATCGTTTTCGTCATTGGATAAACAAACCGGCTTCCTTCGGTGACAGCCACACCGGCGTTTGTCCAGAGCAGGTAACGGTTTGGGAGCAGGTTTTTGTTGTAGAGCCGGATAGTGGTTTCCAGGAACGCACGCCCGGGTCGCAAAGTGACAGACAGGGAGATCTTGTCTCTGAAAAAATGATCGATGTGGCTGAGAACGACGGTCGCGCTTCCGTCCGGGTGGCGTTCGCACGCCCATGCCCAAGGTTCGCCGGGCCAGGTGAGCATATGGGCGTCGAATGGTCCGTACAATTCAAGGTTGCCGACTGGCCAGGCTCCCCGTTGGTTGTAGCGGCCGGGTTTGATTACAGTGGGCCGATAAAAGATCTCTCGCCTGGCTACCTTGTCAAATGCCGAGTAGATGCGTCCACCCAGTTCGGGCAGGAATTCAACGCGCAGGTACTCGTTTTCCAGCACGAGGGATTCGTATTCGACCGGTTCCGGCTTCTCGAGGCGCGAGCTCCAGTCAAGGATGGTATACGGATAGTGCCCCGCATTCTCGATGGGCTTGAAAAGCGGTGCGACGATCTCGGACCTGCGAAAAGAATAGGTAGGAACCTCGAGTTTCCCGTGGGTGAAGGTAACCGGATCAGCCAGGGTGAAGGGGGAGAAAACGAGAATAAACAAGAGGATGCGCGACATTACTTGCCTCCTAATTTGGCTCCAACTACCACAGCCAGGACCAATACTGTTTGGCTTACAGAGCCACGCACAGAGCGAGGGCGTTGAAAGAGGTCATCGGAATCAAAGGGTCGGGTGCTTATGTACATCTTAGGCAGTGCCGCCGGGCGGGGCGAACCTGCTGGCTCGCGGGGTTTCGATACAACGCGCCACAAAGCGGCGCGTCAGTCAACCGCCGCGTGCCAGCAGGTTCGCTCCCGACGCGACTCAATTTACACATACATCAACATTTTCAACACCCTCCGCTCCGTGCGCGGCTCTGTAACGCGAACTCACCACGGCCCTCGCTCTGTGCGTGGCTCTGTAGTCCAACACTACCGTGCCTACGGGAACAAACTCGCCGGGGCCGGCATGATATTCCACGTGATCACCGAGAGGTCGGCTGGGTACTGGTGAAGGCGGACTTTGTGAAAACGTCCGTCTCGCCACCGATACTGGTTCACCTCTCCGGCGTTGTCGTTGGCGACATACAACTCGTCCATGCGGTCTCCATCAAGATCGGCCAGCAACGCCGCATGTTCGAATCCTGACGAACCTTGGTCAATTAACTCCATGTGCCATCTAGATCGGGGATCCTTCCCGGGTCGTAACAGCCAGACCCCACTGCGGTAAGTCGCCGCAATCAATTCCCGGTTGCCATCACCGTCCACGTCGCCCGCGGTCAGAAATCGGCACATGCTGTCTTCGAGCGTGGCAACTGGAATTCCCTCAGCGGGCGGAGTCTCTGCGTCGTAGCGCATGATCTCGACTTGTCCCCCCTCCACTGCTTCGACCGATACGTAGAGCTCGTCGCACCCGTCGCCATCGACGTCACTGCAGAGAATCTCCTTGGCGTGACGGCTGCCGAGCGCGGCGACAGTCTCTCTTTTCAGCCCGCGCCCCAGGACGTAACGCACGACTTCTCCCGGTTGCGGGGTTCCATCCAAGAAGTTGGGCCGGCTTGGGGTCGCATAAATCTCGAGGAACCCGTCGCCGTCCAAGTCGCCTGTCTCGACCTCGTGTACGATGGTCTGCGGCTGCCGGTCCAGTTCCTGAACCGAGAATCCTCCCTGGGGGAGCGGTCGCACGATGGCAACCACCCCCTGATCATGCGTGGCGACGACCAGGGCCGGCCGCCCGTCGCGGAACAGGTCGGCCGTTTCCACGTCGCGCATCCGGCTGAACTCGCCACCAAAGTCGGCTTCCCAGATGATTTCCGGCGTCTCCCGCGGGCGCCACAGTTTCAGGATCGCACGTGTGCCCCCAGCAGTCAGGATCCCGCGTTTATCCGGACTGATTTCGTAAATCATCGCTTTGTGGAAAACGCGGCTGTCTGGATCTTCGATTTGCCGATAGGTCCAGTTCTCTCCATCTTGGCTGAGAATGCCAAGGCGAGCAGGATTAGCTACCGGCGGAGAAGTCGATTTTTGGAAAGTGGCGAGCGCCAGAAGAAGCGCCTGCGGCTCTCGTCCCGAACGGCATGACCCTGAGACCAGGAGCAAGGTGACGAGGACGGGAATCTTCACCGTGACACGCATAGCCTTCAGTCCACTGCCGGGAACACCATCAGTTGACTTAACGCCTCCTCTTCCCCGAGCACGATCCACCTGCCGTCCTCATTAGCTGCCACTGACCCAATCTGGAATCCTCGCCACGCGATTCCTTGCTCGATTCCGGGCTCTGTCATTGTGAAGCGGGGGTTGCCGAGGTCCACAAATCCTCGATCGGCAGGATTGTAGCGGAACAGGTGGGTGTACCCAGGCTCACCACCTGCGACTCCGTAAAGCGTGCCATCTGCCGCGAAGGCGAGCCCCTTGATCCTTGGCATCATGATCGGCTTTCCAAGGTTGGTCACCCGCCCGGTCTTAGGGTCGAGCGTGAAAAACTGGCCGTCTCCCGCATTCCCGCCGTAAAGCAGTCCATCAGGGCCTTCGGCCCATGCATCGACGCGTCCGAGCGGGCGCCGTCCCCACACCTCGGGGAGCTCGTCACTGATCACATCCACCCGTCTGGATATGGGGTCAAAGCGAAAGAGCCGGTTGACTGGCATGCTCCCGAAGACCGTCCCTTCGCGGTTCACAATAAGCCGGCGAGCGAGGAAGTCACTGGGAGACAGTGCGTAGTTGCTGAGAAACCCCAGTTGCTTCGGAGACGGGACTGTCTCGTCAAAAACTTGGGTGCGGGAAGTGCGAAGCTCATGCACGAAGAACCGTCCGGAAGGATGAGCAATTCCATAAAGCTCTTCCCGTTCGCGACTGGCAGTCAGGGCGAAAACTCCCTCACCTTTTATCGGCGCACCGAGGTCGACGACCTCCAGGCGTTCCTTGCCTACCCTGACCTGCAGCAGGTGACCTGAACCGCCGGCCTGGTCTGGCATCGTCCCGGCAAACAAGACGCCTTTCTGCCCTCGGCCGAAACCGCTCTGGATGGCCCTTTGGCCGGGTATCAGTTCCCCGAGGTCCTGCACGAATTCGAGCTTCCTTGTCGAAAGGGAGACGGCGAACACGTAGGGGCTCAGCCCGGGCATCGAAGATGTGCCGCCGACGGCAAAATCGCCGACCACTTCGAGCGACGTGATTGCGTTTCGATACATTGGCAGGCGGCGCAAAGCAGAGTTTTCCAAAGAGACTTCAACCGTGTAGCTGCCTTTTGGAGTGAAAAAAACATACTCTCCCTGAACCGCAACCGCGATTGTGAGGACTACAACAAGACCGATAAGAAGCGGTTTACAAAGCGGTTTCATCGGAGACTCCTTTCAGGGTTCAAGATGATCATGAAAGGACGGCTGGCCCCTGATTCTCCGCGCTTTGCTGCGTCCGGATCATCGCGACGGCCGGCAAAATAAAGGTTCCCGGCCGGATCTTTGACGTCAGATCCTGTCACCTCACTGATCTCTCTTAGGGGAGTCGTGAGAACGATCCTCTTGGCGCGCGTTTTCGGATCGAACTCCATGAGCGCGATGTTTTCCCCCTTCACAGCATACATTCCGTGACCTCCGATGAAGTAGTAGAGCTTTCCGTTGGATCCCATGGCTAAGTTCGGACAGTAGTAACGCCAGGGCGGCTGCCCGGGGGCATCAAAGATCCCGCCCAGATCTTCTACCGGCCCGATGCCCTCTTTCGAGGGGCGAAACGCGAGCATTTTCGCTCCGTAGGTCACCAAGTAGATCACCCCAGCCTTCCGGTCGACGGCATAGGCCGTGATCCCCGTAACGATGTAGGCACCCGGCGTGCCTGGGAAGGCCGGGAGGCTATCGCGGGCGAAAAGCAATCGCCGCTGTTCATGGTCGTACTTCACCAGGCGCTGACGCCAATCTACGTAATACACGTTGCCCCACCAGTCACTGAACATCACCCGCGGTACATGGTCGCTGCCCAGCCGGCCAAGGTCCCGCAGATCGTTCTTCGATGGCTCATATGTGAGAAACCGGACTTGCGGGTAGGAAACCATGCAGATGAGGCCCGTGCGCGGGTTTACCTGAAGGTCCTTGATGCTTTCGTACTGGAGGCCGAGACCCAAGTTGGTGAGCCGATTGACGGCCGGATCCCATTTCATCACGAACCCGCCGCTGTAGCCGTGCGGGTGGTTCATCAGGTACTCCTCGCGGCTTTCTCCCCCGTCGGTTGTGAAGTACATTTCCCCGCCGGGTCCTTCGACTATCTGTGAGTGGATTTTCCCCTGCCACTGGAAGGTCCGCAGGTTCGCCAGGTCAGGAATGAAGCCGCACAGGCGCATCCGCTCGGTCGTGACGTCGTACTCGAAGAGCCCGACTCGGTCTCGATGGTTGGTGACTCCCACGAACACCTTCCGATGAACCGAGCTGTAACCAATCGAACCCCAGGTGGAATGAGCATCCGGGAAATCGGGATAGTCGACGAAGCGAAGATTATTACGCGTGATCTCACCAGCCTGAAGCGTGGCCGGTACTGAGAAACCGAGCATAACGAGGAGCAAAACTACCATTAAGACCATTTTCGGCCTCCGTTATTGACGCACCTTATCCACGAATTACACGGCGCGGCTGAGGCCGCAACCAAAATCCAGCGGGCCCGTCCACATCGACATTCGATATCCGAAATTCCGAGAGCCAATTGCAAAAAAAAACGTTGCCCCCGGCTTTCTTGCTGAACTCCGGATCAAAAATGACAAACACATCCGTGTTATCCGCGTTATCCGTGCTGTCCGTGGGCTTCTTCTCCCACGGATAGCACGGATCACACCGATGACACGGATGGAATCCGATCTTAACCTTCCTCGCCGGTATGCTTTCGGCGTCGAAATCCTCAAGGCGATTTTTGCAATTGGCTCTCGATATTGGATATTTGGTCTCTCTCCACAGCGCAAAATCTTCTCAGAAAAACTAGAAATGCTGCGTTTGTGAATTCGTGAATAAAGTCTAACTAAGGCACCCTCACTTCATACCGGTGCAGGTGCCTGGTGTGGAGCTGGAACGCCTGGTAAAGCTTCTCGGCGCCGTATCGAACATCCGGTGTGTAGTGGAAGCTCCACGTCTCGTTTTCGAGCAGGACCGGAATTTTCGTTTTTGCCGGCACGCCGGGCAGGAGTTGCATCAGGCTGGTCCGTTCCATTGCACCGGTCCACTCCCGCTGCTTCTCATTCTGAATGTCTCCTGTCTCAACTAGCCAAGGCGAGTCGGTGTGAACTTTGCACCGATGCCAGGTGTTCTTGTCGAATGGGTCCATGCCCTGTTCCATTCGAACCCAGAAGGTTGCTTCTTCGCCTGGCTCAAGGATGCCATTGCCGTTGCCCTTGCCCTCCTTCACCCGCACATCTACCGGTCCTCCGCCGCCCTGATTTCCTTTCTGTCGGAAAACTTTGAATGTCACCTCTCGCCCGTCGAGAATTTGGACCTCGGCTGGTTGTGGAATCTGTTCGGGGACGACCAGCAGGTCAATAGGGATGTTAACGGTGTACCAGCCGTCGTAAATCATGTTTAGCTGAAGCCGAGTCGGGGCAAAATATCCTCCTCCGCTCACGACTCGAGCCCGCATCTCTTTTGACAAGTCCACGAAACTTCCTGGCTGAATGGTTAGCACCGTGACAGATGTGGAAAGCAGTTCGACGGTCGGATATTCAGTCACCAGCTCGACTGTCACCTCTTTCATCTCTTCTCCGCGTGGGTTGTAGATCCGGATTGGAAGAGAGACGTCGCTGCCCGGCGCAAGTCTCAATTTGTCCTTACTTGTTAGGGGCAATAGGACAGGGGGCAAGGCGCCGGTTCCGGGCCCCGCGAAACTGATCTGGTGTCCGGCGCCATCGACTACGACCGTGATTCTCCCGTCGCTGCCGGCTTCTATATCCCGTGTCGTCGTTTGGCCGCTCGCCAGGCAGTGATCGAGGAGCCGGTAGCGCGCGCGTGGTTTATATAACGGTGCCGTTTTGATGGTGATCCGCGCGCCGGGAATCGGCGGTCCATCGGGGGCCCACCGCCTGGTGGTGACTCGGAAACCTCCCTGACGCACGCCCTCCAGGTAAGTAAATCCTTTGTCGGGCGCATCGACATTAATGTCATATCCCCAGACCGAGAAATTGAGGTAGGGGTCGGCGTGATTCCAGGACTCTGGGACATTATTCAGGACTGGGTTGGCGAAGGCGCGCTGATGGAAGTCAAAAGTTTCGGCAATCGACGTGATCCAATGTTTGTGAAACTCGTCGATCCTGTACTCGAAATCCACCTCGTCAGCGTTCGCGTACGCTTCGCGCGTTTCTTCGTGATATTGGCTGATGAAGTCCCCGCTGGCCCTGATCAGCCGGACCATTGACTGGGCGTGATTAGCCACATGGTCCTTGGGTCGCCACAACGACCTGCGGCCTGGTTCTCCGGCGAAGAATTCAGGTCCGGGATTGAACGCGGAGGCGCTTCCGATGAGGTCCGGATAGCGCGCGCTGAGCCACAGGCTCATAAATCCGCCCATGCTCAGTCCCGAAACAGCTCGATGCCGTCGATCGGTCAGCGTCCGAAAGCGGCTGTCGACATGCGCGACCAACTCTCGAAAGTAGGCCCCGAAATCGTGATCGCCGCCCTTCTCCCGGATATCCCAGGGAGAGCCGCCGTAGAAGCCCGTATAGTCACGAGCGACATAGCCGTCGACCAGCACAATGATGACATCGTTGCCGCGAACATAGTCGACCATCTTGGGAATGAAGTCCTTGCCACCGTCATAGTGCTCGAGCGTGTAGCGATCGCTGTGGCCATGAAAGAAGTAAATGACCGGGTAGCTCTTCCCGCTCTGCTCATATTCAGGAGGCAGGATGATCCGGTAATTGCGGGATTCGCCAAAGACCTCGGAGTAGTGCGTGAGGTCGTGAAATGGCCGGGTCGGCAGCCCGCCTTGCAGAAGGGCGAGGATCGTGACTAAAGAGGCTAAGGCGATCATCTCCGTGTCATTCCAGGGAGGCCGGAATCTCACTTATAGGTGCACCAGTCGTGCAGGCATGAACTTGCGGAGGCGCAACGTCCGGCTGGAACGCGACAACTTCGACCAGGCCGACCACATCGCCCAGGCTGTCGAAGACCGGAGCGAGAACGGAAATCATTCCTGGTTTCTGCATGACCGTCTCTCTCCGACCCGTCTGCAGCACTTGCTTCATGACTTCAGGAGTTTCCTGCGTCAGCACGCCCCACGTCCAGAATTGACTCCACTCGTTAACATTGCGGATCAGGATCTGAATCTTTCCGGAGTCGGCCGGCACAGGCTCGCCTGGGACCGGCATCCAGAGATTGACGTCACAGGGATGCGAGACTAATTTGGACAGTCGGATCAGAGTCTTCTTCGTCTCAATGTAAGGTTTGTGGTGGACGTCGAAGTTGTCGCTGGCTGCCCAAGGGTCACGCGGATCGGTCTTCAACAGGTAGCTGACCGCACGTTCTGTCATAATCCGCCGGCAGACGTCGCCGTCGAGCATCACGCTTGCCACTCGGGCTACCTCGTTCAGCTCTCGAACCACGTCGTCCGTCCCCTTCTTGACTTGATCCTCGGCCTTTATGGGAATCAGGATGCTTCCGCACAGCGCCACGAGGACCGTTACGACGGGACGTTTTCTCATTTCTCCTCCCTTGCCAGCTGCAGAATATAGCGGCGGACGTTGTCCCAGGCTGAGGAATCGAACTTCCGCTGCCCGCCCGCGGTGACCGCATCCTCAATCGTCGCGTTGGTCCACTCATATGGCGGTTCGTCGGCGAGCGGCGGCCGGGGAATCCACCAATCCTTCGGCTCTGAATTGTTGAAATGCCTGGCGGCAGCGGCCTTCAGAGTCTCGATCGGAACCCGGGCCTTGAAACTGTCGAGCAGCGCCAAATCTTGAACGCAGTTTCGCTGCAGCTTTAAACGGACGCTGGGAATCGGGCCACGGATCCCGAAACGCTCGCCCGGATAAGCCAGAACTTCAGCTCCCCCGTTAAAAGCGAACCAGGGATCCGCGCCCGGGTTGGTCGTCAGCCAATGCACCCAGCCATCTACCCCGTAGAGCCAGACGCGCAACGGATTTTCCGTAATTGCGGTCGAAACCTTCGTCACATCCGGCGCGCCTCCGTAGAGCCACACGATGTCTCCGCGACCTTTCAGGAGTCTTGGCGCCTGCGGATACCAGGAGAAAATCGATCCGCCACACACCCAGAAATCGACGACTCCGGCGAGGGACTCGAACTGACGTTCCATCGCCCAACTGGCATCGTTGCGGAATACAAACTTGACCGGGGTTTCAGGAGGTAAAGCTTTCCGGAGCAACCTTCCGTACTCGCGGAAATAGTTGTCATCTTCCGGGAAGCGTGTCTCGTCACCGTCCCAAGGGAAGGCCTTGTAGCGCTTCTTGTGATTAAAGAACATCTCGAAACGCGTCTGGGTCCATCCCTTCTGACGGAAGTGCTGCTCCATCTGGGCAACGACATTTACGAATTCCGCCTCATACCCGGGCTCTCCCCACCAGAGAAAGGAGGCCGGCCATTCGGGATTAATCGGAAGGTAGACGAACGGGATAGGCCGCGGGCCCCGGCGCGACCCCGCAAACGCGGACCCATCCAGCAGCGGGCCGTAGTGCCGGTCGTACAAATCCCAGTTCTTGATCCGCTTGGTCCGCCCTGACCCCTCGAGCTCAGGTGCGAATTCAGCAATGACCTTTCCGCCGTGGCCGTACCCGAGTTGGTGGAAGATGCCGCGGTGTTCGTAGAAAAGCCGATGGTAGAGGTGGGTCAATTGGAATGATTGATCACTCGGGACCGCGATTCCGCCATAGTAATCCGCCAGCCAGGAGCTGCCATACGAATTGTGATCAATGGTGACGACGTCTTCCTCAGGTACCGTGGCCTCGACAACGCGAAGCTCAAACGGAAGCTTGGTTTCTTTTCGGCCGACTCGCAGAAGCGCCATGCCCCGGTAGACCCCCGGCTTAGCTTCCTTTGGCACCCAGACGTCCACCCAGTAGGCAGCAGAAGTCTGCTTCTCGATTCGATTATCGGGGTCCGGGAGACGCGTTCGGTAGGGCATCGAAACCGGGACCAGCGCATCGGGGTAGTAACTCCGGTCGGATCCCGTAAAATGGAACCACTCGCGGAAAAGGTCGATCTCAAGCTTCCGCGTCGGGTCCGTAATCTGCACGGACACCTCGTAGTCACCGCCAGCCGGCAGATCAACCACTAGGTGGAACGAGACATACGCATTGCGGGCAGTCTCGGCCAAGTAGGCTGTCTTGGTTTTGGCAGGTCTCGGGGAATCCGGGATGGCGTCGGCGGCCACGACTCCGCCGAAGGGAGTTGGGCGTCGGAATTCGGGAAGGATCAACAGGTCCGCCGGCAAGGCGGAACCAGCAACGACGAATGACATGAAGGCTGCGAGAATGAGTCTCATGTTTGACCTGCTGAGCGGATGTTTATCTTCGTTTTCGCTCCATTCCTGCAGCTAAACACCCGCTCCCGAAAATTGGACCAGACAGACTCTAAACTATTCAGATTGAAAGAAAAAGAAAAATCTTCCAGGGCGGGTAGGTTACTTTCGAGATTAAAGCGGCCGCCGGTCAGGCCTTGGTAATTCTCGGTCTCATCGGGGGTTCTTAACGCTCGTTCAGGGCGTAGCAGCTTTGGACCTCCAGGACGGAGTCACAATCGTGCTGAAAGCAATATTGTTACTCCGTCCCGGGGGGCCGGATATCGCTCCGGGTTCCAAAGACTTTAGGATTCCCGCAAGGGGTGGGGTTCGAGTCCCCCTTTCGCACCAGTCGAGCAGAACTCGCGTGGGTTACTGCGAGTTGCGCCCAGTGACAACCCCTCACAGCCTACTTCATCGAGTGCAGGCCGATCATGTTCCCTTCGGTATCGACCACCAAAGAGACAAAACCGTATTGCCCGATCGAGAACTTCTCCCGTTCTATCTTTCCTCCCGCTTTCGCCGCCATGTCCGCCTCAACAGCGCAATCCTCGCACTTGAAGTAGACGATAACGCTGTTCCCTCCGGACGGAACTTCGGGCACGTGAATCAGCCCTCCGGGGGCTCCGTAGCTGTCCTCCTTCATCGGAAAGGCCCACATCTCTACCTGATCATCGCCAATCTTGCTTAGCTTGACTTGAAAAACGCTCTCGTAGAAAGCCTTCGCACGGTTCATGTCCTGCACATAGATCTCGAACCAGCCAACAGGATTGGTGTTCATAGTTGTCCTTTCTTCAAATTGGCTTTGGGAAAGTGCGCCGGCCCAGCGGCAACACACGGTTACCAACAGAATAGCAGTCACAGGAGGTAGGCTGGAACTATCCCGCACCTCAAACCTGGAACATCGATCCCCGCCGACTAGGGCTCTGCTTTTTTGTAGACTGCGTACTTAGCCGCAGACTGGTTTATTAACGGGCTGGTGTTGGGCGCAATCAAGCGAAAGCTGGCGACGGGGGACGTCGGTGAGATGCCGTCGCGGTAAACCGCTCTCGAAGGGCGTCAAACTCTCTTGTCTTTGCTCTCTTTGTCGGGACATAATCGGAACACTACCAGCTTGCTTTCAAGCTGAAATTCCGCGAGAAAGGGGGAGTCGGCATTAAGCCCATTTCACACCATGCAACAGAGAAGATTGGGTACGAGCGCTATTCATTTGCCGGTAGTCACATTCGGCGCCTGGGCCATCGGGGGCCTGTTCTGGGGCGGAAACGAGGACAAGGAAGGCATCGAGGCCATCCAGGCGGCGATCGACGAGGGTATCGACGCCATTGATACCGCGCCGGTATACGGTTGTGGTCATAGCGAGGAGCTTGTCGGCCAAGCGGTCGCGGGTCGCCGGGATAAGGTCAAGCTGCTGACCAAATGCGGTTTGCGCTGGGAAGAGGACGGCGGCCAGTTCTATTTCAAACTGGAGCACACGCCCAGCGGACAGCCGGTCACGATTTACAAAAACGTCAGGGCAGAGTCGATCATACGTGAATGTGAGCAGAGCCTGAAGCGGCTAAGGACCGATTACATCGATCTGTACCAGGTGCACTGGCCCAGCGAGACGGCTCCGGCGCAGGAGACAGTAGGAGCTTTGAATCGGCTTAAGGAGCAGGGCAAGATCCTTGAGTTCGGAGTGAGCAACTACAAAAGCCAGCAGTTGAGGGAAGCCCTGAAGTACGGGCCGATTGTGTCCGATCAGGTCAAGTATAACCTGCTGGAGCGGAGTATTGAGCAAGATGAACTGCCGTATTGCAAGCAGCGCGGACTGGGCGTCATCGCGTATAGCCCTATGGCGATGGGGCTGCTGACCGGCAAGGTCACCGAGGACAGGGAGTTTCCAGCCAGCGACATTCGCAGCACTGATCCGCTGTTTTCAAAGGCCAGCCGGCGTAAAGTCTTGAAAGCGCTTGAAGAAATACGGCCGATCGCCGACGGGCATGGGGCAAGTTTCAGCCAGATCGCGGTCGCCTGGGTGATTGCGCAACCGGGAGTCACCACGGCTTTGGTCGGAGCGCGCAATGCGAAACAGGCCCGGGAAAATGCTAAAGCAGCCGAGATCACTCTCTCGGATGACGAGATCAAGCGCATCCGCGAGGTGTTCGAAAGGTTGGGGGACTTGCGCAAGGCGTAAAGCGCTGACCTGGTTGCCGGTGGAACGGCTCTGGCCTGGGAGTCGGCTTTATCCTACAAGAAAAAGCGCCAAGCTGAGACATGACACCGGCGGTGGAGAAACCTATACTGGACTTAATAAGAGAGAACGATTGATCGTTCAGCGTTGACGCGTGAAAAAAGAGGGGTGGCCGGTTGCCACCCTTTTTTTTCGCCTTCTACTGCCTACCGCCCTCCTGCCTCGCTCAGGCATCAACTCTTTTCGAATCCCGGAATTCGGAGGCTGCCTCTGTTTCTGCACTCAAATCGGTGATACAAAAGTTCGAAGCACATGAGAGGACAGAAGAATTCTGACATCGAGGCCGGGCTGGAGAGTGCGCCGGAACAAAAGACCCCTTGGATCTTCCGCATTCGAACTGAGCACCTGTGGCGGGCAGTCCCGTTCCTGCTCGTCACCTGGATCAGTTCCCCGAATGTCCTACCCGCACTTGATTTCTGGTGGCACCTGAAGGCCGGGGAAATCATCCTGCAGACGCGTTCTATTCCAACAACTGATCTGTTCTCCTACACGCAGGCCGGAAAGCCCTTTGTTCTTCAAAACTGGCTCGCCGAAGTAGTGTTATACGGAGCCTATCGGGCCGGCGGGCCAGCTTTGCTAGTTTTCTTCAACACCTTGGTGCTGCTTTTGACCCTGGTCCCGGTATATTTGCTCTGCTCGAGGCGCGCTCAAGGTCTTTTCGCGACGGTTCTCACAAGTTCCCTTGCCGCCATTTCTCTCGCCTGCATTGGCAACGTCCGACCCCAGGTCTTTTCGTTTCTTCTTTTTGCCTGGTTCTACTATGTTCTTGCGGAATACTACGAACGCCAGCGGGATTACCTGTGGGTTTTGCCTGTGATGATGGCCCTTTGGGTGAACCTTCACGGTGCCTTTGTCCTGGGAATCGCCCTTTTCCTGTTCATGATAGTTGTGGATTCAGCCAAATCCCTCTTCGGAAGATCGGCGGAGCGAGCTGTCCCCGGAAAGATAAAACCGGTGTTGATCCTGGCGTTAACACTCGCCGCCACGTTGTGCAACCCGCAGTTCGCAGCCATATACGGTTACGTAGCGGAAGTTGCGAGCGATCCGATTTCGCAGCGGCACGTGATCGAGTGGCAGCCGCCCGAAGTAAGTAACATCGGCGACATCCTCCGTTTCTTCGGTCCCTTCCTCCTCGGAATTGTGATATTGATTCGTTCCAAAACGAGGCCGCGGTTATCCGACCTGGTTCTTTTCATGGCACTGGCGATATTCGCCTTGACGGCCAGAAGGAACGCTGTCTGGTTTGCGCTAGCGGTTGCCCCGATTCTGGCTGGGCATTTTGAACTTCGGAGTCGGCCCCGATTGCAGTTGCAGAGCCGTCTCCTCCCCGCCTTGAACCTTTTAGTAGCCGCCGTTTGGCTGATTACCACGGCGTACACTCTTCCCTGGTATCGGCAACTAGGTAACCAGCAGGGTTCGGATCTCGTCTTGTTGGATCCTCGACTTCCGGTTCACGCGGTGGATTTCATTGCAGAGAGGCGGCTGGAGGGGAGGATTTTTCACCCGCAACATTACGGAGATTACCTGGTATGGCGGTTATGGCCGGAGCACCGCGTGTTTTTTGACGGCCGGGTTCATCTGTTTCCGAAGGAAGTCGCCGAGGAGTATCTAGACCTTATGGGGGGCTGTGCGAATTGGCAAGCGGCGATGGACCGTTACCAGATCCGGTTCCTCCTGCTTGACAGGAAGGAGAAGGCGCAGCAAAGGTTCCTGAAGAACGTCGAAGAAAGCGCCGGCTGGGAGCTTCTTTACAAAGACGAAAGATCCGTTCTGTATGGCCGGGCGCGTGAAGGTTCTGCGCTGGATCCCTCTTAGCTCGGAACCGATTCCGACAATTGTCTTTTCCCGGGTGGCCGAATGTGGAAATTGATGAAAATTCGTTACATTTCTTAACCCTTCCGTGACGATCTAAGAAACAGATTTCTATAAAATCCTCCCACGACATTTTTTCTCTGCTACATCCACGGCGACAATTCGAAAAACTGGGAGCAAGAAACATGAGACGGAACAAGGAGCGCGGGGTGGCGATCGTTGAGATGGCTATGATTCTGCCCCTCTTTCTGCTTCTGATTCTCGGGATGATCGAATTCAGTCTGATTCTCTATAACAAGGCGATGGTCACAAATGCCAGCCGCGAAGGCGCCAGGGCCGGGATCGTTTTTCGCCATCCCGATCCGGTATCAGACACTGAAATCGGCACTGTAGTAAACAACTACCTGGCCAGTCGCCTCATCTCATTCAATGGTTCAAACACCGCCACAACCACGGTTACGCGTGCCGGCGGAAGTCCCGGAGGCAGCTTGACTGTCAAGGTTGATTACACTTACGGATTTCTCGTTCTGCCCAACTTCATGGGCGGTGGCAACTCAATCCCTATGTCGGCGATCACAGTGATGAGAATGGAGTAACAGATGCTGCGAGCAATTAGGAGGCGAAAGGGACGAGATTCAAGGCGGCGTGGGAGGCAGCGCGGCGCGGTAATCATTACGTTCGCGGCCCTCCTTGTCGTGATTGTGAGCTTCATGGCGCTTGCGATCGATTTGGCGCATCTGTTCGTGGTCAGCAATGAACTGAAAAACGCGGCCGATGCCGGCGCCTTGGCCGGCGCCCGGTTTTTGTACAGTGCGGATGGAAGCTCCGTAAACCCGAATGCCAACCAGATCGCGTACGAGGCGGCGTTAGAGAACATCAGCGAGAATGTCCCGGTAGAGGTTCAATGGACAGGGGGCAATACCGGAGACGTGGAAAGAGGTCATTGGAGTTTCGCGACCCGAAATTTCACCCCGAACAGCTCGCTGGATCCTCCCGACCTCTGGAACAAGACGACCGAGGAACTTGACGAGGATCCAGACTTCATCAACGCGGTTCGAGTAAGAACGAGGCGGCAACAAACCCCGGCCCTCTCGTTCTTTGCCAGAATATTCGGTTACGACAGTTTCGAGATGCAAAGGGAATCCGTTGCCTACATAGGTTTCTCGGGAACTCTGGCGCCCCATGAAGTCGATCAGCCCATTGCCATATGTAAAGAATCCATCCTTAACCCGCAGGGGGAATACGATTGCAGTATCGGTCGTATGATCAACAGTGGAAACAATCCTGCCACGTCCAATACCGGGGGCTGGACCAATTTCACTCAACCCTGCCAGACAGCCAACCCTCCATCTGTTTCACCCTATGTTTGCTCAACCGGCAATACCGAGATGCTGTTCTATGGGCAAGGAATGGGAACTACCGGAGGTATGCAGGATAACGTCTTCAGGCAACTGGCGGACTGTTTCGATCCTGCCCACCGGGTAGAACCCTGGCAGCTGACGTTGCCGGTCATTGAGTGTCCGGGCAACAACGTATCAAACTGCTCCCGACTCGTCGGCGCCGTGACTGTGTCCATCGTCTGGATACAGAGGGATAATGACCCAGATTATAGCGACGTGCCATACAGGATGGGCAATTGGAGCAGTACCGAACCGAATGGACAGCTTCGTTGGGCGGACTTTGTGAATCACTTCAATCTCAGGAACGCCGACGGAAACCCAGCTCCCTGGCAGATGAAGGCAATTTACTTCCTGCCTGACTGCACCTATCACGAGCCGGCAGGGACGACCGGCGGGGAGAACTTCGGGGTCCTGGCCAAGATACCGGTCCTGGTTCAATAGGCCTGTTCGGCTTGAGAATCTTCTTTCAGCTTGATAGCGTATGCTTCAATAAATCTATCGGCCGGATCCGAAAGGCGAGTAGAGGACGGGGAACCGAGGTTGGAACCTGCATGCACAGGATACTAATCGTCGAAGATGAGCCGGATTTGCGAAAGGGACTCGAGATCAATCTCGCTCGAGAGGGCTTTAAGGTCTTCCAGGCGGACAACGGTGAGTCGGGGATAAATGCCGCCATCAAGCACAATCCCGATCTGATTCTCCTCGATGTAATGATGCCGGGGATGAACGGTATAGACGTTTGGCGGGAGATACGCCGCAGGGGGCTGGAGACGCCGATAATCATGCTGACCGCCCGGTCCGACGAAATCGATCGCGTGGTCGGCCTTGAGGTCGGTGCGGATGATTACGTTACCAAACCGTTCAGCGTACGGGAACTGATCGCCAGGATCAGGGCCCGGTTGCGACGTTCCGCCAAGACGGTTGAAGAAGGATTGACGCGTTATGCTTTCGGCAACGTCGAGCTCGACTTTAAGAAGCTTCAGGCAGAACGCCTGGGCCAGGCGGTTGAGCTGACCCCCAGGGAGTTCGAGATCCTGCGCCTGTTGATCCAGTGCCGGGGTGAATTGGTAACCCGGGACCGGCTGCTCGACGAAGTCTGGGGTTTTGACAACTATCCCACAACACGCACGGTAGACAATTTCATCATGAAGTTGCGTAAGAAACTCGAGGACGATCCTTCCAATCCCACACACATTCTGTCCGTTTATGGCGAGGGTTATAAGTTCGTCGATTGAGGGGCGCGGTCCCGTGGCGCCGAGGTTCCTCGATCCCGCGGATAGGACGGATTACGCGGATGACGCGGACAACGACGACAACAATCGGTGAACTTCTTTTACATTCATTGAACCTCGTTTGACAACTTCCACCCGCTGAAGACTTAGACTGTCTACACTGTCGGGGACCATCCACCCCGGAAACAAAGGAAGCATCCACAAACAACAAGGAGGACTAGCAATGACTGCTTTCTACGTTTGGCTTAAGACGCAACTGACCCAGCTGCGCAATGACCAGAAGGGTGTCACCATCGTCGAGTACGTGATCATGATCGCTCTTGTCGCCTTGGCCGTTGCTTTGGCGAGTCCCAACGTTCGTGACGCGGTTGTCAGCATCTTTGAGGCGGTCGAGTCCGCCCTGACCGATTTGGAGGGTTCGGCCGGCACCTAGACGATTTGCAAGAAAACGAAGGAAAAGAGGAAGGGCGGGCAGCCTTGGCGCTGTCCGCCCCCGCGACCCGTGAGCGGGCGCGGCCAGGTTGACTCGTGGCGGGCTTCAATCGCAATTTCAGGCATCATACTCTTGGTACGAACACCGTTTGATTCCGCGAACTCGCCCGGGTCACCGCGTCCGTCGGATTCGTTACCTCCGAACCATTAACAAAGGAACGCAAATGAACCGCTTTCGAATGCTTGTGATCGCCTTTTCAGCCCTGGTTCTAAGCCTTTTCGTGACGTTTCTGGCTTATCGACTGCTGAGCCAGAGGATTCGTCCTTCCCTGGCGGCCACCACCGAAGTGGTCGTCGCGACCCAAAAGCTCCCCCTGGGGACGCGAGTCGCGAGCGAGCACGTTCGTGTGGTGTCATGGCCCGAAGGGTTGAAGCCCGAGGGAAGCTTTTCAACTCCGGACCAGGTCATCGGCAGAGGAGTGGTGGTTCCTATGCTGCCGAACGAGCCGATCCTGGAATCACGGCTGGCGCCCAAAGAGGCTGGCGCCGGCTTGACGGCAACCATTCCCGAAGGAATGAGGGCCGTATCTGTGAAGGTTAATGATGTTATCGGAGTCGCTGGCTTTGTGCTTCCAGGAGAACGGGTCGACGTGATTCTCACCGGGTCACCGGATAAGAACCAGGGAAACGAAACGTCTAAAGTGATTCTGGAAAACGTCCAAGTGCTGGCGGCCGGACAGAACATACAGCGCGATGAGAACGGAAACCCGCAGAACGTCCAGGTGATTACGCTGCTGGTAACTCCAGAGGACTCCCAAAAAGTGGCCCTTGCTTCGGCGGACGGCCGAATTCAGCTCGCCCTTCGCAATCCTCTGGACCTGGACAAAGCTGATCCGAATCCGATCACCCGGACCGCACTCTACACTCGTGGCTCTTCTATGCCCGAAGCGCCGCCTCCGGTCAAGAAGACAGCGGTGAGAAGGGTAGCGCCTAAACCACCCGAACCCGCGCCAGCGCCTGTCGTCAAGGAGCCGCCCAGGCTCGAGGTGGAGCTGATCCACGGTAATGAAAGGAAGAAGGTCGTCTTTGAGGGCGACGAGAAGTGGCAGCAGGATCAAAAGCGTTGATACGTAAATGCGGCAGGTCGACGGTGGGCCGCTGGTTTGAAACATCGGCGCCGTCATTCTCCAGTGGAAAAGGACTATGAGCAAGAAACTGCGAACGCCATCTTTAGCGATACTGGTTCTGTTCTTGATTGCCCCAGCGGCTTTTCTTCGAGCCCAGGCGCTTGGCGCCGACGCCCTCCGGGTGCAGGGAGGCAAATCCCTTATCGTGGACTCGCAACAACCGCTTCAGCGGGTGGCTGTCTCAAATCCCGAGGTTGCCTCGGCAATCATTGTCTCGCCCCGACAAGTGCTGGTGCACGGGCTGAAACCAGGAAATGTGAGCCTCGTTTTGTGGGATGAGCAAGGCAATTCTCGTTCGTTTGACCTGAAAGTCGAACTGAATGTCGGGGAGTTGCGTCAGGCGATGAAGGAGATGTTGCCCGGCGCTGAAATCAATGTTGCGCAGTCGGGCGCCTCGCTGGTCTTAACGGGTCGCGTCGAGTCTGTCGCACAAGCTGAGCAGGCGGCAGAGGTGGCTAAGACTTACAGCCCGAACGTGGTCAATCTGCTGCAGACGCCTGCCAGAGAAATCAACCGTGCGGTGCTCCTCCAGGTTCGCTTTGCCGAAGTCGATCGATCCGCAGTCCAGGAGTTGGGATTGAACGTCTTCAGCACCGGGGCGGGAAACACCTTTGGAGCAGTAACCACTCAGCAGTTTGACACCCCGCAAGCCAGTGTCGGTGCCGTTCCGTCGGATGTCCAGCGAGGTACCAATCCGCCCGGCAACAGTCTTGCAACCGGGGCGATCGGGAATCAGCTGCACCATCAGCCCGGGGTTTTCGGCTTAGGCGACCTTCTGAACATCTTCCTGTTTCGGCCGGATGTGAATCTTGGCCTGACCCTCAGGGCTCTTCAGCAAAGGAACCTGTTGGAGATCCTAGCTGAACCAAACGTCCTTGCTCTGGATGGGACCGAAGCGAGTTTTCTGGCCGGCGGTGAATTTCCTTTTCCGGTGGTGCAGGGCGGAACCAATTTCACGGCTGTCACCATTCAGTTCCGGGAGTTCGGAGTCCGGCTCAGATTCACGCCGAACATCCAACAGGACGGGACAATTCTCTTGAAAGTCGCACCGGAGGTCAGCTCCCTGGACTTCGCCAACGCCCTTACTATTTCCGGTTTCCTGGTTCCGGCTTTGTCGACCCGAAAGGCGGAGACGCAAATTGCGTTACGTGATGGCCAGAGTTTTGCGATCGCCGGGCTGATAGACCGGCGCATGGTGGAAATAGCTTCAAAGGTCCCGTTTCTGGGGGATATCCCCTTTATTGGCAAGCTCTTCCGGAGCCGTGCGCAGGAACGGAATAACACGGAGTTAATGGTGGTCGTCAGTCCCAGGCTCGTCAGTCCACTGGAGCCGGGTGAAGTCCCGCCACTTCCCGACTTCCCGAAGCCTTTCCTGGATGAAAAAGGGTTTGGTCAGAAGTTCGACGGGAAGCTCGGTGAAGTAGCGGTGCAGGCGAAAAACCAGAAATAAGGGCGGGCGACGTTGAGATTGGTTCCGCGTTCGGAAACAAGTACGATGCGGGGCCCTATGGAGCGCCGGCGAGGTTGGGCCGGCCTCCCGCCGGCCAGGCTGTCTTCTCAGCCGGCCCCTGCATCATAACGAGGTGTTCATGGCTTTTAAAGATTTGGTTGTTGGAATCGTGGCGCCTTCTGCCGAAATCCGCGAAGTGTTTCGGACGCAGCTCGCGGACGCCGGTATTACCGTGCGAATCCAGGAATCCGCTGAATACTGCCTGGGCAGAAACGATTCTTCCACCCGCCGCCTGGTGTCTGCGGGGGTCAGGCTCATCCTTGTCGACATGGAGGAGCCCGGTCCAGGCCTTCAGACTCTACGAGTTCTGAGCAGCACCCTGCCAGATGCCTGGCTCTTTGTGCTGGCCGACAAGACCGATTCTCAAACTCTCATCGAGTGTATGAGAGCCGGCGCTCGCGATGTCATCACCAAACCGCTTGGCCCCCGGGCACTCTCTGAGGCAATGACCCGCTTCCTGTCGGAGCAGTTCCGAGGAAAAACGCAGGAAGAGCCGGGCAACATCTATTGCGTGACGACGGGGAAGGGGGGCAGCGGCGCCACTACGGTCGCGATCAACCTGGCGGCCTCTCTGTCTGAAATCGATCGTCGCCGTGTCGCCTTTATCGATCTGAACTATCCAGTCGGCGACTCGGCGGCTTATCTCAATCTGCGGCCCCATTTCACCGTGTCCGACGCACTGGCGGCGGCTTCACGGTTGGATACCGTCCTTCTGGAAAGCTTCATGAGCCATGCGGAGAGCTTTTCCGTCTTGGCCGGCTTCAAGGAGTACGTTCCCGGCGCCCCGCTTGATCACAAGTCTCTGGCGAAAGTACTCGAGGTGGCTTCCCACGCCTATCAGGACGTGGTTATTGATCTGCCGTCGATGCTGGACGAAAAAGCGTTGCACGCGGTGACTGAGATGGCAAAAGTCGTTCTGCTGATCCTGACTCCGGAGTTACCCGCTCTTTGGAGGACCGAGAGACTGCTGCAGTTTTTCGGGAAGAACGGCACACGAGACAAGCTTCGGCTGATCGTGAACCGATCTAACAAGCGGGACGACATCACCGAGAAGGAAATCGTAAAGGTCCTGGAAACGCCCATATTTTGGCGTCTTCCGAACAATTATTCATCGTCGATTCAATCGATCAATACCGGAAAACCGGTAGTCGCTATCAATCATTCCGATCTGTCTCGGAGTTTTCGGGAGTTGGCACAACAACTCACGGGCCTGAAAGCTGTTTCGAGGAACAAGGGATTACTTGGTCTCCTGTTCCGACAATAGGGAGAATCCATGGCAAGTGCCAGAATTAGCGGAGTCGCTTCATCCGATTATTGGCAGCTGAAAACCAGGATACACACGCGCTTGCTCGAGGAAATAGACCTCGAGAGCATGGACCGGCTCGAAGACCGGGTCAAACGTGAAAGAGTGAGCCAGATCGTGCGGGGGATGCTCGAGCGGGAGAAGACGCCGCTGACCATGGCCGAGCGCGAACAAATGGTGCGGGAAGTTATGGATGAATTGTTCGGCCTTGGGCCACTGGAGCCGTTCCTGGACGACCCCACCATCTCCGACATCCTGGTGAACGGCGCCTACGACGTTTACATCGAGCGTGCGGGGATTCTAGAAAGGACCGACGTGCGCTTTTCTGATGATGATCACCTCATGCGCATCATTGAGAGGATCGTCTCTCGTGTGGGGAGGCGGGTTGATGAATCTTCGCCCATGGTGGACGCCCGCCTGCCGGATGGATCGCGCGTAAACGCGATTATTCCTCCTCTGGCGCTCGATGGTCCGGTGCTTTCTATCCGCCGGTTCGGGAAGAACCCCCTTAAGGCGGAAGACCTCCTGCGGAATGGGACACTCACTCCGGCGATGCTCACACTTTTGAAGGCTGCTGTCCAGGGGAAACTCAATATCTTAATCTCTGGCGGCACCGGCGCCGGCAAGACCACTCTGCTGAATGTGTTGTCCGCTTTTATTCCTCCCCAGGAACGGATCATTACTATCGAGGACGCGGCAGAACTCCAGTTGAAACAGGAGCACGTGGTACGCCTGGAAACCCGTCCGCCCAACATCGAAGGCAAGGGGGCAATCCGGCAGAGGCAGCTTGTTATCAACGCGCTACGCATGAGGCCGGACAGGATTATCGTGGGCGAGGTCCGCGGCGAAGAGGCCGTCGACATGCTCCAAGCGATGAACACGGGCCATGAAGGTTCCATGACCACGATCCACGCGAATACGCCCCGCGATGCTCTCAGTCGTCTGGAAACGATGATTTCGATGGCGAATCTGAATCTCCCCGACAAAGCCGCCAGGGAACAAATCGCTTCCGCCATCAACGTCATTGTTCAAATATCGCGAATGAGCGATGGCACACGGCGGGTCACGAGTATTTCGGAGATCACCGGAATGGAGGGGCCGACGGTTACTTTGCAGGACCTGTTTGTGTTCCACAGGCAAGGCTACGACGAGAACATGAGGGTTCGCGGCCAGTACCGCCCCACCGGGATTCGGCCGAAGTTTACGGAAAGGCTTTTCGGCGCCGGGATCATTTTGCCCCCGGATCTATTCGTCGTGGAGGAGTCCAAGCGGAGGTGAAGGCTGTTTTGGTAGGTCTTCGAGGAGGGGAATGACATGCTGGTTCTGATCACGGTGCTGATTTTCCTGGTGGTGCTGGGCCTGGCGCTAAGCGGCATTTACTTTTTGATTGAGGCGCCGGCTGAGAAGAAGCGCCTGCAGATTCGCCTGGCCGCAATACAGCAGGCGTCGCACGGTGTTCATCAGGTTGAAACCGATTTGCTCCGCGCGGAAGTGCTCAGCGGTATCCCGTTTTTGAATCGCCTTCTTATCGACTTTGCTCCCGTCAAATTCCTGACGCGGTTTTTGGATCAAGCCGACGCCAGGATTTCCGCGGGCACTTTCTTGCTCTTGAGCCTGGCGATGGGTCTCGGGATGATGATCCCGGGGATCCTGCTTCAGCTGCCAATTTACCTCTCGGGAGTCCTGGTGCTAATGGGAGCAGCTATCCCGACGGTTATTGTATCTATCCGGCGAGCCCGGCGCTTGCGAAAGTTCCTGGAGCAACTGCCGGATGCCCTGGATCTGCTGGCGCGTGCGGTGCGTGCCGGGCATGCCTTTACGACGGGCCTTGAACTGATCGCCACAGAGATGCCCGAACCGGTGGCCGGCGAGTTCAGGATTACTTACGATCAACAGAATCTGGGCTTGCCCCTGCGGGACGCGCTGCAGAACTTGTGCGTGCGGGTACCTCTGCAGGATGTCCGGATTTTCGTCACGGCGCTTCAGATCCAGCGGGAATCTGGCGGGAATCTGGCGGAAATCCTGGGCAATCTCTCCTATGTGATCCGCGAGAGATTCAAGCTTCAACGCCAGATCCAGGTTTACACGGCCGAGAGCCGGGTCTCGTTGTATATTCTGACGATCGTCCCCCCCATTCTGGCGGTCGTGTTCGTGCTGGCAAATCCGGAGTACATCCGTCCGCTCTTCGAAGACCCGATGGGGCAGAAAATGGTGATGGGCGCCATCATTCTTCAAATCATTGGGTATCTGGTGATTCGCCGAGTTACCCGAATGAAAGTGTAACAATGCCATGTATGTAATTATTCTTGCCGTTGTAATCGGGCTCCTGGTCTTTGTCGCCGCGTTTACCGGGTTTTATGCCTTGTCAATCCGCTCGCTGGAATTGTCGGGTCGGCTGGGATCTCGCCCAGTCACGAAGGGCAAGGGGCTGCGTCACTACTTCCTGCAAACAACAGAAAACGTCATCAAACCTCTCGGGGAGATGCTCCCTCGGCCTCCGTCGGACATGTCAAAGATGGAGAAGCGACTTGTCACGGCCGGGATCCGCAGAAAAGACGCGGTGTACTTGTTTTATGGCGTGCAGGTCAGCCTGGCGATCGCGCTGCTCCTGGTTTTTGCCGTAACCGGTTATCTGACTTCGGCGCCGCTGCTGTACTCGATTCTGGCTGTCTTTCTGGGAGCTCTTTTGCCTGACCTCTGGCTGCAATGGAAAGGGACGCGGCGCAAAGATCAGATTGAGTTGGGGCTGCCAGACGCCTTGGATCTGCTGGTCGTGTGCGTCGAAGCCGGACTGGGGCTAGACCAATCCCTGATGCGGATTAGCGAAGAGATTCGCCAGGCACATCCAGCACTTAGCAGTGAACTGCAGTTGTACTCTTTGGAAGTTAACGCCGGCCGCTCACGTGCCTCAGCACTCCGGAACCTGGGCGAGCGTTCCGGGGTCGATGATTTGCGCGCCCTTGCGGCGGTTCTGATTCAGACCGATCGTTTTGGGACAAGCATCGCTCAATCATTGCGAGCCTTTTCCGATACTATGCGCACCAAAAGGCGCCAGCGAGCCGAGGAGCGGGCCGCCAAGATGGGAGTGAAAATGATTCCTCCCATGGTGCTCTTCGTTTTTCCGTCCATTTTCGTGGTGGTCATTGGACCGGCAATTATTGGCTTGGTCAAAGTGCTGTTACCTTTTCTTAAGCAGCAGTGAGGGTTGAGCAGGGCAGGTGTTTTCATGGAAGCTCAAATGTTACTTATTATCGGGCTCTTCCTGCTGCTGTTGTTACTGATACCCCTGATCATCAGGTTGCGGAACTGAGAGGGCGGCGGAGGAGGATTTTCAGCGGTCTCCGTCGTTTCGGCCCTAGTGAACAAAAAGACGAACGTTACAGGTGGAAAGAATGCTGAAAATCATCTCGAGACGGCTCCCGCCAATTGCCGCCATCTTATGCCTGTTGCTCATCTTCCCGTCCGGGTGCCGGCAAAAAACGCTGGTCCAGAATACCCCCCCGAACTCTCGGAATACCTACACTCCTGCCTCTCCGGACAGCTTATCTTCACATATCCGCACGGTCTTGAGGATCTCGTCGGAGACCGGCCCCCGCATGGAGCAGGAAATGGCGAGACTCAGGGAAAAGGATCCCGACCTGCGGAAACTGACAGAGCACCTGGCAGCCCACCCCGATGATATCGATGCCCGCCTGGCTGTCGCAAAGACTTATCTTGAAGCCGGCCTCTACTATCCGGCCTACCAGGAATACCAACGAGTGCGTGCCACAGCCGAACCTCGCGCCGATGTCGAACGGGGGCTTGCCTTGATCTGGGATAAGTGGGGCGATTATGCGTTGGCTCACACCTATGCTGTAAACGCCGTTCAGTTGGATCGACTGTCGGCTGAAGCATGGGACCTGCTCGCCCGAATTGAGCTTCATCGCGGGGATTTTGCTGCGGCCGTGACCGCCTTCAAGAAGGCCGAAAATCTTGGTCGCGGCGATGCGGTGCTGTTCGCCAATCTGGGATACGCTTTGCTTCGGTTGAACCGGCTCGATCAGGCCAGAACCTACCTGGAGCAGGCGATTGCCCTCAACCCAGCCCTTCCGCAAGCGCACAATCACCTCGGCATCGTACTGGTACGCCTCGGACTACCGGATCTGGCGCTGGCGCATTTCAAGCAGACCAGCGAACCGGCGGTCGCTCTGAGCAACCTCGGCGCGGTCTATCTCGAACAGGGACAGCGAGAGGAGGCCCGGAAGTACTTCCGTGAAGCTCTCGCTCTTAAGGCCGATTATGGGCTCGCGCAGGATAATCTGCGTGCCGCGGAATCCTGGACGCCGCCTCCTGCCCGGGTCAACGTTTCTCTGGTGCCGGGCGATCGAGATGAACCGGACAGTGCTTCGCAGACCAAGATTGCTCCAGAGGCGCGAGGTTTAGATCCGATTCGCCAAGAGACAGTGCATGACTCAACAGCTGGCGGGAGTTCGTCTGCGGAGCCGCCGCCAAGCCGTGTCGTCGTTTCCATCGCACCGGTCAGGCCGGGGGATCACCCCGTGGCTTCTGATCCCCTGATTCAGAGCAGCTCTCGCCTCGAGCCCGGTTTCAAGGTTCGTCTGGAACCGGAATTTGTATCCGGCAACGTCGAATTCCAACCGATATCGGCAGTGCTTCCCCAATTGCCGGTTTTTCTTTACCAACCGGCTCTGCCCGCGCCCATCCGGCCGTTTGGTCTCAGGGCGGCTGGGGTAGTCGACGTTCGGCTATTGCTGTCGGTCATGGACAACATTGCCGCTCCTTTGGACCTGTTGACGCATCCCGGCCCGGTTGCGGTGACGGGCCAGCCAGGAGCGGACCTCAGTATTCGCGCACTGCAATGGCAGGAACAGTTGCGTGATCCCGCTGCGATGACTCCCTTCCTTGCCTGGCCAACCACCCCGCGTTCCGAGGGGGTGATTCAGACGGATGCTCGGTTCTATGTTCCGTCCCTTGCGGATCTGTTGCTCGCCGCGGCCGCCGTTTTAGCCGTCCTGGCCGGTTTGTTCCTGGCCCGCTCAGCTGGCGCGCGTCCCGAGATAGGTCTGACCCTGTCCGGTTTAGTTATCCTGCTGCTGGGCGGGTAACGAAACCCGACACGTCAAGCTCTTTGCCTACCTGTTTAACCGGGCGGGATCTGGCCGCTTAGGTCACGCCAGGGCGTGTTAATGCGTATGGAAAAGCTTTCCGCGTCCCAGCCGTTTCATGGGATGGAGGAATGGTATGCCGGCCCGCGACGAATTCCAGACTCGTTGCATGGCGGCCAAAGGATGGCGGAAAACCCAGGACTTGGACTCAGAGGCGACAGGAAACACCAACCGGAAGGTGCTTCCTTTGCCGATTTCGCTCTCCAACTCGACCCGCCCTCGGTGCGCCCGCATAATCTGTCGGACTAAATACAAACCCATGCCGAAGCCCTTCCTGGCTGTCGAGTTGTCTCCCCGATAGAAGCCGACAAACAACTTGGCCTGTTCTTCCTTAGAGATGCCGGGCCCTCGGTCCTGGACCTCAAAGACAATCTCATTTCCCCTCTGGTACAGGGTGGCTCGGATGTATTTGGCGTCGCCCGAATATTTTCGAGCGTTGTCCATGAGATTCATCGCAGCCTGACCGGCGGCCTCAACATCAAATCGAACTGGAGGAAGTTCGGGCGGCAGCGAGACGACTACCTGAAAACCGCGTAGGCGCAAGTGCTGGGCGTAATTGCGGACTCTCCTGCCGATTTCTTTCAGAAAGTCCCCTTCGATCAATCTGCAGGAGCCGGCGCCTTGTTCAAAACGGCTCATCGTCAGCACGCGCTCGATCATCTGTCCAAGGCTTTGGCTTTCTCTGTGAATGATTCGGTAGTACGTCGCCCGGGTTCGTGCAGGCAGGTTCTTACTCCTCATCAACGTTTCGCTGTAAAGCTGAATGATGGTCAGCGGAGTCTTCAGATCATGCGAAAAGGCACTGAAGAATTCGCTTTTCATCTCTTTCGAGTGCAATTCGCGGGCAACCTGGGTCACCAGGATAGTCCCCAAGGCAATGACAGCCACGAAGACGATATTGGCCAGGATAAGATAGAGGATGTTCCGCCTTGACTCGTTGATGCTGGCTGACAATTCGGCCGGCGAAATCGTTATTTGAGTCTGACCAGTGCCCTCTGCCGCAAGCCTCTCATCCACCAGCTCGATATTCGAAAGAGAATTCAAACGCTTAAGTGCGGACGAGATCGATCCTACGCCCATCGACAAGAAAATAACCGTAAGCACCAAAATGGCCGAAAGGTAAACGAACATGGCCCTTGGGTACTTGCTCGGCTTGAGCGGTCTCATACTCTGCTTCTCCCCCCCAAACGGGCTTCAGCTTTCACGACAATGTGCAGGTGTTGGATATAAGGGTCGATCAACAGTTTCGCATAGAAGACGGGGGAATTTCCAATTTCCAGCAACAAAAACGCCTATAGAATTGAGCAAGTTTCTGATGTGAAATTCCCGAATCACCAGAGCTAATTGGAAAAATCGCGGCTTTTGGGGCCAACGGCGAGATTCAAGTTAGCTTGCGTCTTCGCCCCGCGCTATCCTAAATCAGCCCGTCGGCCCTAGAAACCGATAGTTGTCAGTGGCTCAACAGGATCGATTCCTGGATTCCTGGAGTTCGCGGAAATCGCGCGCGAAGGTCAGAGTCTCAAGAGACGCTTGGCGTTCTCGGCCATGATCGCTTGCCGGATGGCCGGGGACAAATCGAGTGCTGTCAGTTTCTGAATCTCAGCCTGCTGATCGGCCCACGGGGAATCAGTGCCAAATAGGCAGCGGTCAGTGCCATGATTGTGGAGGATACGACAGAACTGCTCGTCACTCATATGACCGAGGGTGTACGAAGTATCGAAAAACAGGTTTAATCCGACCAAATGGCGCTCGACATCATCCCAGCAACGAAACCCTCCCATGTGAGCGGCGACAATTCGAGCTTCGGGCACCGCCTCGACGACTCGCGCAAGACGTTCGGGCGGGCAGTGACAGGGAGGCGGCAGGCCAATATCAATTCCGGCATGAAGCAGGATTACCAGGTCAAGCTCCGACAACTTCTTGTAAATCGGAATCATCGATTCGTCGTCAACCCAGAAATCCTGGTAATCAGGATGGAATTTGACCCCCCGCAATCCTAGCGCTTTGATCCGTTCCGCCTCACTCTCCCACTGTTCAAACCTGGGGTGGAGCGTACCAAAAGCCAGAATCCGATCGTCCTGGACCTCAGTCGCCCAATTATTGACACTCGGAGTCTGGCTCGGTTTCGTGGCAATGGGTTGGATTACCGAGAAACAGACTCCGGCGCGGTCCATCGATCGCCTGAGGCCGCTGACGGTTCCATCCGTGCACGGGGGAATATCGGCGGCTTCGGACAAAAGCGAAATTGCCCTGGCGGAAAGCGAATCAGGAAAGCAGTGTGTATGAAAGTCGATCATAAGCTTGCCGTGCGACCTCTGATGATAATATGAAACCACCAAGTCTCGTCGTAAGAAGTGCCGTATATCCACGGCGAAATTTCAAGGAGAACGCATGTCAAAATACTGGCTTGTCAAAACCGAACCTTCAGTATATTCCTTCGCAAACCTGGAGCGGGATGGTCAGACCGTATGGGACGGCGTAACCAACAACCTTGCTCAGAAACACTTACGAAGCTTCACTCGCGGCGACCGGGTGCTGGTCTACCATACAGGCGACGAAAAACGGATAGTCGGGATCGCCCGGGTTCTGAATGACCCCTGTCCTGATCCGAAACAACCGGGCGGTGTCCTGGTGGTTGTCGATCTTCGGGCGGAGCAACCTCTGCCTCGTCCTGTTTCGCTTTCAGAAATCAGGAACAGCCCCGCTTTTTCAGAATCTCCCCTCGTCCGCTTGCCTCGCCTTTCAGTTATGCCGATTACCGAGGAGCAGTGGGAAGCCGTCATGCAACTCTCGGGAATCGCGCATGAGCGGGCGACGAGCTGAAAGGCGCGTGCAAGAAGCACGCATTGACTTGGCTGGGGGCGGGCAATAGAATCGAACTTAAGGTCACCCTCGGTATCCTGTTCCCGCGAACTAGTTGGCCGACAAGTAGTGTGGGCGGCTCTTTGACCCGGTTCTACCATCAAATGTCTATGATTTCTTGCCCGAAATGTGCAAACGGAGCTATCGAGCTAAGCGACGCAAAAGGCTTCGTCGAAAAGCGCATATTGCCCCTTTTTAGACTGGCGCCGTTTCATTGTCCCTCCTGTGGGCGGCGGGTCTATCGCTCTCCTCTGGTACCTGCCCTGCCGACGGATGCCGATTATCTCGCATCACCGGCGGCGTTTTTGAAGTCGGAAGACGGCCTTACTTTCCAACA
>DAOTAI010000002.1:0-7219 GCA_035593865.1 Acidobacteriota bacterium | reverse complement strand
TGAAGAGAGGTGGGTGGATAATATCGAGGTCGCCGACGAGATGAAAATGCGCCTCCTGCTCTTCCTGGCATTAATCGGCGTTGTGTACGCGGAAAGCGGGACTCTCCGGATCCAATCCGAGCCCGGCGCGGAAGTGCTGTGGGAGGGTGTCTTTCTTGCCAAGATCGACTCCGAGGGAAGGCTTTCCGTCTCTGGTATCCCCCCAGGCAGCTTTAAGGTCGTCGTCAGAAAGCCGGGTTTCCGGGATTTTCGCACTTCGGTCACTCTCGAGGCGGACCAGTCGATTGTTCTTGATGCCCCGTTGGAACCCATCTCAATTCTCGCGGGTGAGACTGCCCGGGAAGCTTCGCCTCCGCCTCCTGGCAACGAGACCCGAAAGGCCGTTCGAGCCAGGACAGACACTGGATCTCTCGGTTCCGTCAAGCCAGGCACTTCCTCTCTTTCGTCTGCGCGGGAGGATAGGGCAAATCGACCCGAAGCCGAAGCATCCGAGACCGTGGCGGTTTCTTCTCGGGAGCCAGGACATCAGGTCGCGCAGGAAATTGCAGGCTCTATTCCCGTCTGGCCCTTCATTCTGGGCATCGCGATACTGGCTCTGGTGCTGTGGTTTTCAAGGAGAGTCAAGCCCATCGCTTCCCCTCCTTCCCCTGCCTTGCTGGCCTATCCAGACATCCCCGAACCGACGCGAAAGCCTGAAAGAACTGCATCCTTTTTAAGCGATCTCAAGAAGCGTGAGGAGTTGCTCGAGCAAGGTGTGGAGATCGTTTCGCCGCCGAAGTCACCGGTTATCGACCTGGATGCAGCCAGTGTCCGGGAAGTCGAGGATCAGTAGGCGATGTCGCTTGTCGATATCCACACTCATCTGATTCCCGGTATTGACGACGGGGCCACTTGCCTGGACGACACTCTGGAAATGCTCAGGATTGCGCACCAGTCGGGCACCCGCCGGATAGTCGCCACTCCTCATATGTTTCTGGACGGGTTCCAGAAAAACACGATCCTTCTGGTGAACGATCGATTCGCCGAGACCCAGAGTGCGCTGAAAGACTACAGCCTTCGACCCGAATTCGCTTTTGTCCGGGATATGGAAGTCGTCCTCGGGGCGGAGAACTATGTCTCTATTGAATTCCTCGAAGCCCTTGCGCAAGGCTGCGTCGTGCCAATCAATGGCGGGCGTTATCTGCTCCTGGAATCTTCGCCCTTCTTGCCGATGAATAAGTTCGAGGTTGCTCTGCGGCGGGTGTTGACTGCCGGATACACGCCCGTAATTGCCCACGTCGAAAGAATTATCGCGGTTCAGGAGATTCCGGCCCGGCTCGAAAATTTTGCGCGTCTGGGCTGTCTGTTCCAAGTCAACGCCGATACTTTTCTAGACACGGCCAGCTCTCGTCTCAGGAAGACAGGCCTTGCTCTGGCCGATTTGGGCTTCATTCACGTAGTCGCCTCTGACGGACATCGTCCTCGCCGAAGGCCTCCGGCGCTCCAGGAGACTTATCAGCTGCTCCAGCAGAAGTTCCCTCCCCGTAATGTTCGCGCCTGGATGATCGACAACCCAGGCCGGATCATCGATAACCTGCCGGTGACATCCGCGTAATTTGCGCTATCCGCACTATCCGGGGGAGTGGGACTAAGTTCACGAAGTGGACGACGTGGACCGAGTGGACGTAGTGGACAGAGGTGGATTCACTTCGTCCACTTGGTCCACTTCGTCCACCTTTCAAACGCTTGCGTAAGGTTGACGGGGATTGTAAATTACCCCATGAGGTATCTGGGAGTGCAGAAGGTCTTACTTGCTTTATTTATTGGCTTCTTTTTCTTCTCAAACATACACACCGAGGGACTTCCGGAAAAAGAGTTTTGCGAATGGAGCGTGGCAGAGGCCGTCTCAGTTTTGAACAAATCCCCCTGGGCTCGGCAACTCACCTTCACACGCATTGTGGGAGGCGTCGGCAGCGGCGTCTTCGGTGAAAAGGAAATCTATAGCACTTTCTTCATCCGGCTGCTTTCAGCCGCTCCGATACGACAAGCCTTGGTTCGTCTCCAGCAGATTCAGCACGGCTACGACGCGATGGACGCTGCAGCAAGACAACAGTTCGACGAAGCCGTGGAAAGATTGCTCGAGACTGACCTTGAACAGTGGATTGTCGTGAGCGTTAATTTTCGCTCCAATGACCCAGACATGGAGCGCACCGTTAAGCAGTTCTTCCAAAGCCAGAGTTTCGAGACGATAAAGAACAGGGTGTACCTTTCAACCTCCCGGTTTCCTCAGCTTGAAATTTCGGCTTATTACCCGCCACAAGGGGACGCCATTGGCGCGAAATTCGTTTTTCCTCGTCAAATAGATTCCGTCCCGGTGATCTCCGCTACCGACAAGGTCGTCACTTTTCGGCTCGATCCCGTCGGGACAGCCGATGTTGTCGTGGATTTCACCCTCGCCTCCATGAAGATCAACGGAGAGTTGGTCTTGTGAATGAGCTGGCGATGGTGATGGAGCGGCGTCTCACAATCAGTCGTACACTCATACTCGCGGCGCTTGCAATAGCCCTATGCTTTCCGCTAACGGCGGCGCGCCTGACCGCTCGCGTTCAAGGCCCTGCGGGGGAACCAGTCCCGGCCCTCGTCGTGCTCATCAAGAATCTGGACACTGGAGAACAGGTTGAGGTCCGTACCGATGATGAGGGCGTTTTTTCCGTCGAGTTAGGCGGAGGGGAATATAGCCTTGTGCCGGTGAGTCCATCCGGTCTGGAACAAGACCAGACTTTGCGTCTCACACTTGCCCCTGATAGTGATCAGCAGCTTGAGCTGGAGTTTATAGAAGATAACGCTCAGGCGCGGGGATGGCTGGCAGTCAGCCAATCCGAAGAGCCAACGGTAGCGGCCAGGCCCGAAACGGAATCTGAACTGGTGGTTATTCGCGACTTCGATTTGATGCTTACTCGGCTGCCTTTCAAGCGCCGGGCTCAGGCGGAGTCCCCGCTGGAGGATCTGATCAATCCCTTTCAGGCATCTCGGCGGGGTGTTTTCCACGGTTCGCTGTATGAATTCCATCGCAACGATAATCTTGATGCCCGCAATTTTTTTGATCCGGCTGGCGAGCCGTTGCCCGAGTACAAAAGGAATCAATTCGGAGCTAGCGCGGTCGCGTCCCTTACTCCCAGTTTTCAAATCATGGGGAGTTATGACGGATTACGCATCATCCAGGGATCAACCCTGCTCTCGCATGTCCCCACATCGCGGATGAAGCAGGGCGACTTTAGTGAGTTGCTTCAGCTGGCGGACCCTATTCAGTTGAAGGACCCACTGACCGGAGACTTGTGGACTGATAATCGATTTCCGGTCGCCAGGATTCACCCGATTTCCGCCAAGCTCCTTGAGCTGCTTCCGGACCCGAATCGCTCGGATCCTGACCGAAATTTCGTCAACAATCAGCCGGTCCTGCACAACCAGAACGCGGTAACGTTCAAGCTCGATTACCAGTATGCCGGAGCCAAGATCTCGTCAGACTACAACTTTAGCGAGAGCGAGATAGCCCGGCCAGGCAGTCTGCCAGCCTTTTCTACGCAGGAAGAAACGCGCCAGCAAGACATGCGCGTCGGCCTGGCCTACAATTTCACCCACCGTCTTCTCCTTGATTCGCAGTTCAGATTTGTTCGTACTCGCATGGAACGACTCTCCCAAAACGCCGGTCGTGCGGGTCTGCTCGAGTCAATTGGCATCGCGGGTCTTAGTGTTTCCGATATTCTTGACGAAGGCTATCCCGCCTTCTATTTGTCTGGATACACTTCATTTGGCGATCCGGCATCTCCTGTTTCCTCGGTGTTTAACGGGTTTTTTACCGATGTGACCCTCACCTACGCCCGTGACTCTCACACCGTCCGCTGGGGGGCGGAGGTTGATTTCCGACAGTACAACAATCACCGTTCCGGCGGGTCTCACCGAGGGACATTCGGGTTCAATGGCTTGTTCAGCGGCGATGCCTTTGCGGATTTTCTCTTCGGGCTGCCCGAAACTGCCTCCCGGGCCGTGGGCGTGGACAGAAGCGATTTGAGGGGCGCCGACCTTGAGTTTTTTGCAGAAGACACGTGGAAGATCTCGCCTCGATGGACTGTCTGGTCCAGCCTGACCTACAGCTATTTTCCGCCGTACAACGCGGTTCACGACAACATTTCCGGCTTCGCTCCTTTACTCCTTGACCCCCCTCTTACAGGACAACTGGTGATTGCCGGGTCCGATGCCGCTCGGCGGCTGGGCCTTCCCGACTCGCCCTACAGCATGGTGTTCAGCGACAAGAACAACTTCAGCCCGCGTATCGGCCTCGCCTATAATCCATTCCTCTCCAATCGGCTGATTGTACGTTCTTCATACGGAATCGGTTATGAAGCCGCCGCGGCGGGCCACTACCTGAGCTATCTCGGGCACAACTTCCCTTTCTACTATGTGGAGAGTGTTCAGTCTCCGGCTGGATTTCCGACAATCGATCTCGCGAGTCCCTTCGACGCCTTAGCGCCGGTCGAGTTGAATGTGCGGGGTATAGATCCGCGGCTGCGCAATCCCTACTACCAGGACTGGCATCTCTCCTTAGAAGCGGAGCTCTTCAAGCATTGGAGATTTGACGCCGGATACTATGGAGGTAATGGAAAGCGGCTCTACCGAGTCTTGCCGGCAAACGTTCCCCTGCCGGGCCCCGGTGATCTTCAACCTCGACGCCCAAACCCGGCGTTCGGCCGCTTCACGATGGTGACCAACAGCGGCAACTATTCAAGACATGCTGTGTCGTTTAATGCCCAACGCCGGTTTTCCGGGGGGCTTTCGATTGATGCGGGACTTAGCTGGACGCGTGCTTTCGCCGATACGTTCTCGGGGGCGCCGAATAACCTTAGAAACCTGAGAGCCGAATGGGCGCCGGTCGGATATCAGCCCAACCGGAGATTGTCACTGCGCTACATACTCGATTTGCCATTCGGGACTGGACGTTTACTGGCGAACAATCTCGAGAACAGCTGGCTTCGGCAGATTGTGTCGGGTTGGCGTTTGACTGGAATAACCAGTATCCAGGATGGTACTCCATTCACTGTCTACCTGGCCGGAGATTTGAACAACGATGGCTTGGGTAACGAGAGGCCGGATAGAATCGGGCCGGGATACCTGCCGCCCGCAGAACGGTCGATTGACCGGTGGTTTGTCATCGAAGACTTCCGAGAGCCCTTGCCATACAGTTTTGGTAATTCCGGTCAGAACATCCTGATGGGGCCTTCTTACCAGAACTGGGACGTCAGCCTTATCAAGCAGACGCGCAGGTCTGATGGGAAAGTGATTGAGCTCCGAGTCGAGCTTTTCAATGCCTTCAATCATGTCAACTTCTACCACCCGGAACGCGTCCTCGGCAACTCTACCTTTGGCAAGATTTTTGGGGCCGGGCGCTCACGTGAAATCGAAGTAGCCCTGAAGTTCACGTTCTAAGAGAATCGCCCTCGTCCTCCGTGATACGATCAGCACTTATGGCTACAACCGAGAACTTCATCTCCTGGCTTCGATCCGAGCTTCAGCAAATCCGGGATAGCGGCATGTGGAAAGACGAGAGAGTGATTGTCTCTCCGCAGGGCTCGTCCGTCTCTACTTTGGATGGAGAAGTCGTCAACCTTTGTGCCAACAATTACCTGGGGCTGGCCGATGATCCCGAGATCGTGCAGGCGGCGGTTGAAGGTCTTCAGGAGCGCGGGTTTGGGATGGCTTCCGTCCGGTTCATTTGCGGCACCCAGGATCTGCACAAGACCCTGGAGCAGCGGATCGCGCGGTTCTTGGGGACTGAGGATGCAATCCTCTACACATCTTGTTTTGATGCTAATGGCGGTCTTTTCGAAACCTTGCTCGGGCCCGATGACTGCGTAATCAGCGATGCTCTGAACCACGCGAGCATAATCGACGGCGTTCGGCTTTGCAAAGCTGAGCGCAAAATATACCGGCATGCCGATATGGCCGACCTGGAACAACGGCTCCGTGAGGCATCCTCCAAGCGGTTCCGGATGATTGCCACTGACGGCGTATTCAGCATGCACGGGGACTTGGCGCCACTGCCCGAAATCTGCGACCTGGCAGAGAAGTACGGCGCTCTCGTCATGGTCGATGACTCGCATGCGACCGGATTTCTGGGCCCGACCGGACGCGGAACTCCCGAGTACTTCAACGTGGCTTCGCGTATAGACATCTTGACAAGCACCCTCGGTAAAGCCATCGGAGGCGCTTCGGGCGGCTTTACCACGGGCCGTGCCGAACTGGTCGCGCTCCTGAGACAACGCTCGCGGCCGTATCTTTTCTCGAACAGTGTCGCCCCCGTTATCGTGGCCGGGACCCTGAAGGCTCTGGACATTATCGAGAGACACCCCGAATTGGTCCGCAAACTGGCGGAAAATACTGACTTCTTCCGCCAGGAAATGACGGCGGCGGGCTTCAACATTCAAGAGGGCGTACACCCGATTGTCCCCATCATGCTGGGTGATGAGAAATTGACCGTGGAAATGGCCAGGCGTCTGAACGAGCGTGGCATATTTGTGGTCGGTTTCAGCTACCCGGTCGTGCCGCGCGGCCAGGCCCGCATCCGCGTTCAAATCTCCGCGTCGCACACCAGGGAGCAGTTGGAACGAGCCATCCGAACCTTCGTGGAAGTGGCGAACGAGCTGGGACTGCTGGAGCGGCGAGCAGGCAAGAGTTTTCGTTGACGCGAGTCGCGTTGCGGGTCTATATAAAGAGCCGGCCCGGCCAAAAGCCGGCTGCACCCGAATGAAGCTTAGATGGTGGTCTACACAACTTGCCCTCCGGGTCAGAGCGGCCTCCAAGGTAGACTTTGTTCTGAACCTGCTTTCACTCTGCGCCAAGGCTTATCTGGCGTGGTTCCCTATTGCTGCAGGGCTGAACAAATATGTCATTCCCGCAAAGAAGTGGTACAGCTTCGGCTGGCTGATCGCGGCTCTCGTTTTTAACGCCGTGTACCCCCTCATTCCGAAGCCGAAGGTCAAGAAATGGAGACAGGAGGAGATTCGCCGCGTAAGATTTATTAGCGTGGCGATTTCGCAGTTGACCTCCAGTGCTCGATCGCGCCGGTTCGTTCAAACTGAATTCGACCGGATCACACAAGGGCTTCTCGCAGCGATAAGGTCCGAAGTTGAGGCCCTAGTCCTCGATACCGAGGGGATCTACATCAACGTAAACCTTCTCGTTCCTG
>DAOTAI010000269.1:0-6969 GCA_035593865.1 Acidobacteriota bacterium | reverse complement strand
ATTAAAGAGCTTGGCGCATGAATCAAGCGGGGTAGCAGTAAGTTCGCCACATGGCGAATACACCTAAGCTGACACCCAAGCAGGAAAACTTTTGCCTGGCTTACCTCGAGACCGGGAACGCCAGCGAGGCTTATCGGCGTGCTTATGATGCCGAAAACATGAAGCCAGAAACAATCAATCGCAATGCGTTCGCCGTTCTGGAAAACAACAAGATTGCAGCACGACTATCAGAATTGCGCGAACCGATAGTCAAAGCCTATCAAATTACGGTTATGGACCTCGTCCAGGAATTGGAAGAGGCCCGCCAGGCAGCCCTCGGCGCCGAGACTCCGCAGGCGTCTGCCGCCGCTGCCGCTACACTCGGAAAAGCAAAGTTACTCGGCCTCGACAAGCAGGTCATCGAGAACATTGTCAGTGGGACCGTTGGGGTGCAGCACTCCGGTGAGGTCGCAAGCAAGGTGCAGATCGACTTCGCATCGATTAAGGCGAAACTTAGCGGCCTGAAGTAATTCCTGTGGCCGACAACCTTAAGCTGATCAATGATGCCTTGCCGTGGTTGCATGGCGAAGCCACTATGGCCCAGGCTGTTGCGTTCTACGAAGAGATTTACCCCTTCGTTGGCAACCAGGAGCTGGCTCTGCTCGGCCAGAAGGACCGATTCTTTTTGGCCACTCATATACTTGGCCGCAAGGATCTGATTCACCCGTGGCAATATGATCGAGCAAGAGAGATCGAGAGAAACCCTGATGGATATCTTGACCTGTGGGCGAGAGAGCACGGGAAAAGCTCATGGATAACATTCGCTGGAATAATCCAGGAGGTTATCAATGACCCTGAAATAACAATCGGCATCTTTTCTTTCAACAAACCGACCGCCAGAAAGTTTCTAAGACAGATCAAATACGAGTTCGAGTCGAATGAGCAATTGAAGCGGTTGTATCCTGACACTTTATACGCCGACCCGAAGAAAGAGTCGCCGCGCTGGTCCGAAGACTCCGGGATCGTCGTAAAGCGCAAAGGAAACCCGAAAGAGGCTACCGTTGAAGGGCACGGCCTGGTCGATGGGCAACCCACTGGGGCGCACTTCCTGCTCCGTGTTTATGATGATGTTGTCACGGTGGACAGCGTTACAAGCCCGGAAATGGTGCAAAAGACCACTGAGGCATGGGCGTTATCTGACAACCTTGGTGCCAGGGGCGAAACAGGAATGGCCAGGTCATGGCACATCGGTACAAGGTATTGCACCGTTGCCGACACCAAGATCCTTATGGCCGACTGGACACACAAGAGGATAGCTGACGTAGTGGTTGGCGATGTGGTTGTTGGTTGGGAGCAACGCACGGGAGATGGAAAGCGGTTCTTGCGCCAATCTGTTGTCAAGGCGACAGGAAATCACGAGAAGCAACCGGTCAATACATATACTTTTGATAGCGGCAGGTCAGTTATCTGTACCCCGGATCACCAGTGGTGGCGCGGCCCGCACGGAAGCGGTGGCGAATACTGCCCACTGACCGTGCCAGCCCCTCGCAACAGGCGTAACGACGGCATTGTTGGTGTCAATAATCCGTATCGACTTGTTGGCCAAAGAAAGGGGTTGTCTTGGGTGCGCGAGTTGCTGGTTCCTTTGGAGCCTGATGGCCGCGGCCACATGAGGCACGACAGGTGTGTTTTCAATATCAACGGCGGTTGGCGTGAGCGGTATCGCTTCCTGGCCCAGATTAAACCAACAAAAATTAGAAAGCTTGCGCCGACCTTATTTGCTCAAATGCAGACAGAAAAACGGTCTCTAAGGGTGGCAGAAAATGCTGGACACCAAGATGTCTATTGGCTTGAGACAGAGACTGGAAACTATGTAGCCAATGGATTCTGCTCAAAGAACTCGTTTCAAGACACGTATCAAACCATGATGGACATGGGTGCCGTCATTCCGCGGATTTACCCGGCGACCGACACCGGTTATCGCGATGGCGACCCGGTATTCCTGCCCAAAGATGTATGGGACGACAAAAAGAAACGGCAGACCACTACCGTCCTGGCGGCGCAAATGCTCCAGAATCCTAGCGCAGGCACCGCGGCGATATTCGACAAGGAGTGGCTGAAGTTCTCCGACATCCGGCCGGCAACGCTCAATATATACATTCTCTGCGACCCGGCCAGCAGTAAAAAGAAAGGCTCTGACAAGACAGCCATACCGGTCGTCGGTATCGACTCGGCCGGCAACAAGTGGCTGGTGGATGGCTGGCACCACAAAATGGGACTTGCAGAGCGCTACACGCGCATTAAGGAGCTTCGCAAGCTATGGATGCGGATGCCTGGCGTTCAGTCCGTCAAGGTCGGCTACGAGCGTTATGGGAGTACGTCCGACCTCGAGCACTTCGAGATCGAGATGCAACGCGATCGAGACGAGTTCGAGATAGTCGAACTGGCATGGCCGCGGGAAGGACCGGGGTCCAAGATCGATCGGGTGCAGCGTCTCGAGCCTGATTTCCGCAACGGCCGATTCTACCTGCCGGCCAAGGTCGATGGCGAGACAAAGGCCCAGGCCCGGGTCAAGGCAGAGGGCCAACCGTTCCGTGTTTTCTCTCCGGTGCAGCGCACTGATGAGGAGGGGCGTCTGTACTCTTTGAACAAGAATTTCCTGGAGGAGTTCTTGACGTTCCCGTTCTGCGCTCACGACGACCTGATCGACGCGATAAGCAGGATTTACGACATTGATGCTGTGCCGCCCATAATCATCGATGAGCGGTCACTGGATCCGGAGTGCTTTGCTGATGGAATCTAAATGAGAGGCGCAGTCTTCTACGAGGAAAGAAACGTCTGGCTGGCAAACGGGTCCAGAGGGCGAGCCTTGTACGACGAGTGGAAAGCCACCGGCAAGGCATCGACAAAGAAAGAACTAGATCGCCTTAGTGAATATTGCGACAAGGCAGAGGCGTGTTTCTATCAGGTCGACGAGATCGCAAAGCTGCGCAAGGAGTATTCGGATGTCCTTTGATCGAATGACTGGAGTTGGAAATGGCCGATCCTAACGTCCCGATCAACCCTGTCGGCGGGCCGACATTCTCCCAACGCCTATGGAGCGAGGAGGTTGCTATCGCCCGGGCTGAGTCAGGGGAGATATTCACGAACAAAGAGCCTGGCTATGAGTTCTCCAATGGCCGCAAGTTCGATACGCCAACGCCGACACCATGACATACGAAGAGCTGCCTGAGTGCATCCGCCAGTATTACTCGCTCAATGAGTATCTTTTCCTGACTGACGCGCAAAAGGCAGACCTGATACGAGATAACACGGAACCAGAATGGACATGACCCCGAATATCCACTACCGCGGCGAAGAGAATAACCTGCTTATCGCCAACGAGCATGCCGAGAAGCAGAATATGCTCGACATGGCGCTCTCCAAGGACGTGGCCGAGGCGTTGAATGAGCATTATCCAGGACACCTGTGGGCGGTTAATTGTCAGGGCGAGAACGGGATTATGACCATTCATAACCTGATGCTGTCCGGACAGTGGGGTTTTGTTCTCAAGCTGGATAATTCCTACTCGGCATCCGACCTGCGCAAGCGCGCCATCATGGCCGGTGGCGAAATCCTCGAGCGATACAAGGTGTCCCGGGGCAGAATCAATCACGAACACATGGCGACGATGAATACCGATTTCGCCGGCCGCATTCTCGGGGACCACAGCACATGATTGACGACGCCAAGGCATTACAACTCGCACGGGATGCTTATACGGGCAGCACGACTTATTTCGATGCGAATATCCGCAACGACCTGGAGCGCGATATTAGACAGTTCCAGAGCAAGCATTCGTCAGACTCGAAATACATGGCCGAATCCTACCGGGCGCGCAGCCGGTTCTACAGGCCGAAAACCAGATCGATGGTACGCAGCGCCGAGGCGACAGCGGCAGAGGCCTTCTTCAGCACGTCCGACATTGTCAGCATTACCCCTGAACAGTCCGGTGATGATATGCAGCAGGCGTCCGCGGAGATCATGCAGGAGCTGCTGCAGTACCGCATGACAAAGAGCATTCCGTGGTTCCTGACCTGCCAGGGCGCCTACCAGGACGCTATGGTGCAGGGTATTGTCATCAGCCACCAGGACTGGGAGTACAACACGGCAAAAGGCACCGACCGCCCCGTGGTGCAGCTTATCCCGCGGGAGAATTTCCGCTTCGATCCTGCGGCCGACTGGGCCGATCCGATCGGTTCGTCTCCCTACCTGATCTGGTTGATGCCGATGCGGGTGCGTGACGTCAAGGCGCGCATGAAGCAAGGTGCCAACGGATCGCCGTCGAAGTGGATCAAGTATTCCGACACCGAACTGAAGCAGTCGAGCCAGAAGTGGGATTCAACACGCATGATTCGCGAGGGTAACCGCACCGATTCCAGCGCATCGAACACGACCAACATCAACGACTTCTCGATCGTCTGGGTCCATATGAACCTGATCCAGGACGAGGTGACCGGCCAGGACATGCTGTTCTACACGCTCGGCACCGAACTGCTGCTGTCGAAGCCGGCGCCTCTGACCGATCGCTATGCCCACGGTCGTCGCCCGTTCGTGATGGGCAGGTCGGTTATCGAGACGCACCGCACCGATGGCCCGGGTGACGTCCGGCTGACCCGCGACGTCCAGGCCGAGACCAACGAGATCGTCAATCAGCGCATCGACAACGTGAAGTTCGCCATGAACAAGCGGTACTTCGTGAAGCGCAACAAGCAGGTCGATATTCGCTCCCTGACCCGTAACGTGCCTGGCTCGGTGACCATGCTGTCCGATATCAACGAGGACGTGAAGGTGCTGGAGACTGCTGACGTTACGTCGTCGGCGTACCAGGAGCAGGATCGCCTGAACATGGACTTCGACGAGATCTCCGGGAATATGTCCCAGTCGTCCGTGTCGGCCAATCGCCGGTTGAACGAGACCGTTGGCGGCATGGAGATACTGGCATCGGATGCCAACAAAGTGCGCGCCTACTCGCTCAAGACGTTCATCGAGACCTGGGTCGAACCTGTGCTGCGCCAACTGGTGTTGCTCGAGCAGCAGTACGAGACCGATGACGTCCTGCTGGCGCAAGCCGGCGCCAAGTCGTCCATGTTCCAGAACCTGGGTATGGACGTGGTAACCGATGAGCTTTTGCTCCAGGAATTGACCCTGACGATCAACGTCGGCATGAGCGCTACCAGCCCGTCGCAGAAGATCAACAACCTGCTGACCGGCATCAATGGGGTCAAGACGGCACTGGGCGACGGCGTCCTCGAGAAGTACGGGGTGGATCCGACCGAGGTGGTCAAGGAAATCTTCGGCGCCCTCGGACACAAGGATGGCGGAAGGTTCTTCAAGTTCGATGGCGACCAGGATCCGCGTGTTGCTGCGCTCGAGGCAGAAAAGCAGCAGCTCCAGGCAGCGCTTGATGCCAAGTATCCGCCCGAACTGCTGGCGGCACAGGTCGACGAGATTCGCTCCCGTATTGGCAAGACAGACGCCGACAAGGTGGCCAAGATGGTCGAGGCCATCTACTCCTCGATGCAAGCCGGCGAGGTCATTGCTTCGGCGCCCCAGGTCGCACCGGTGGCCGACGAGATTATGAAAGCTGGCGGATACCAGACGCCTACCCCTATTGGTGTCGATCCGAATTTCCCGCAACCAAGCCCAATGCAACAGGTGGGCATGCAGGCCGCGGCAGCAGGCCCGGTTGATATTCCAGAGAGCGGCAACACGTCGCCGATGTTCCCGGCAACCACTGGCAGCCCGTCTGCCGGCGCCAATGAGGGGATCGAGTCGGAGGCATACGCCAATGGTGGCGTGGTCGGCAAGAACAACTCGCAGCGCAACAGAAAGCCAGGGGTTGTCGGCCCGCACAATGCACTGCTGTTCGATCCTCCGCAGGATCCGCGCTCAGAAATCCAGCATGAGCTGGGAGAGCTGAAGGATGACGAGTGAGATCAAGCGGGGCAGGAGTAATGTCGCTGCCATGAATCCTGATTCAAATCCGGTTCTGAAAACAATCGACTTCGGAATGGAGGTCGAGGCATTTTTGCAGTCTGATATTGGGCGCTATCTGGTGAAGCGTGCAGAGAGCGAAGTCGATTCGGCGGTTGAAACCCTGAAGGAGGTTGATCCTGAAGACGCCAAAAGTGTCCGAGGGTTGCAGAACACCATCAGGGTCGCCGAATCGATCCAGTATTGGCTGGCTGATGCCATTCAGTCCGGAATGAATGCCCAGGTCGAACTTTATGAACAATCCAAGGAGCCTTGAACAAATGGACCAAGCCACCGAATCTGTCGCTATCAATCAAGACGTGACGGAAGAAGTTGTCGAACCGCGCCCACTGTCTGCACGTGAAGCAGCAATGGAGGCTATTGTATCAACCCGCACCGCAAGTGTGGAAAATGAGACGGGCGTCTCGCTCTCTCCAAAGGATGAGCAGATCGTCGAGCAGCTTGCTGATCCCGAACCGGAGAAGGCGCCGGAAGTCCAGAAGTTCAAGGTCAAGATCGATGGCATGGAGCAGGAAGTCGACGCCGACACTCTGATCCGTACCTTCCAGAAGAATTCCGCGGCGGATCGCCGGCTTGAAGAGGCCACGCGATTGCTGCGTGAAGCAGAAGAGCGTGCTGCCCATGCGGCAGCAGCACCAGAACAGCCGCAGGGCGCAGGGCAAACCCCTGATGACCTGCGAAAAGAAGCGGCATCAATCATCGAAAAGATGTATGACGGTGACCAGGATGCTGCTGCTGACGCACTTATCCATTTGGTGACGAAGGCGAAGGGCGGTGACCAGCCTACCCGTGCTCCCGTTGCAGTGGATGAAGGCGAAATCACCGACCGTGTCCTGGCCCGTATGGCTGTGAACGCGGCATTTGAACAGGTCAAGACTGACTACCCGGACATTATTTCCGACCCGGATCTGGAATTCCTCACTGCGATGAAGATCGATCGTGCCGTTGCCCAGG
>DAOTAI010000268.1:0-6982 GCA_035593865.1 Acidobacteriota bacterium | reverse complement strand
CGGCAGCCTGCCGGTAGTACGGGCGCAGCGCGGTCGCGTTGATGGGCCATCCCGAAAACGGCAGCCAGGGGCGGGGGGCGAAATCAATGGGTTCAAGGGGGGCAGAAAGGCCGTCCCAGTTGAGCGAGGCGCCTCCGAGGAGTCTTTCCCGTGAGTGATGCTTGATTTCAAAGCCCTGGCTGATCACCTTTTTCAGCTGGTCGGCGTGGGCGGTGCGCTGGAGTTGCCCGCTTTCCAGGACGGCCAGGCGCAAACCCGAGTGGCGCAGTTCGTTAGCGATCGTAAGCCCGGCCGGCCCGCTGCCGACAATGCAGACGTCATACGGGGCGGGATTGGCATCCGTAAGGTCGTTTGTATCGATAACCACCTAAAACCATTGAATCACACCCGCCCAGCTGGCGCGAGAAAACAGAGACAACGCAGGCGGATGAGGTCACGCAAAAGCATTTCCATCGTTCATTGTTCATTTGCCATTTGCATTTCATCAATCTTTCGATTCTGCGTGGCCCCGGGAGGTCCCTTACCAAATGGAAAATGGCAAATGAACAATGGAGAGCCAATTCCATCGTTCATTGTTCATTTGCTATTTTCCATTTCATCAATCATTCAATTCTGCTTGGCCCCGGGGAGGTCCCTACCAAATGGAAAATGGCAAATGAACAATGGAGAGCCAATTGCAAAAGTTTGATGACTCCAGATTTCTTTGTACTTCGACCGCTAAGGGGTATAAGCGCTAAAACAAGAAATCGCATTTTGTCCCGATAGGGACAAGGCAAGATAGCCCAGGGTACCGTTTTTCAGGTACCCTGGGTCTCGGTTCGATGTTATATCCCTTCCCTGAAGGGGAAGAGCAAATCGCCGAGGTTCTGCCCCTTGCTGTTCCCCTTCAGGGAACCGGTTGAAACCGAATCTGTGCGAACTATCGGGACAAAAAACCGAACCGTATTTTAGCGCTTATGCCCCGAAGAGGTCGCGTAGCAAAGCCTTCGGCGTTGAAATCCTCAAGACTTTTGCAATTGGCTCTCGAAAATGCTTTTCAAAGACATGCTTTTCAAAGACCTGTCCCACCTCAGCGGATTTGCAACAACCCGGGGGGTATTTCCTCCTTGACGCTAACGGTAACGGGACAGTATTATTCCCTAGCTCATTGCTAGCTGCGCACTAATGGGGACGCCCGGGCTTGTGGGAGTGGCGCTGAGTTCGACCCGGGCGCTGAACTATAGAAGGCGAGACGGGACGGCAGTGAGGATTCGCCCGACCTTGTACCCGTGTTCTTGAAGACCATCCATTTACAGGCGATCCCCGCTTGCAGCTTCGAACAGGCAGGCTATGAAAAAGGCCCTGATTACCGGTGTGACCGGACAAGACGGTTCCTATCTCGCCGAATTCCTGCTCTCCAAGGGCTACGAAGTCCATGGGATAATACGTCGCTCTTCCACCTTCAACACCGACCGGATCGATCACATCTACTGTGACCCTCATGAGTCGACGACGTTTTTCCTCCATTACGGCGACCTGAGTGACGGCGCCAGTCTGAGGCGCATCCTCGATCGGGTTCAGCCGGACGAGGTTTACAACCTCGCTGGTCAATCCCACGTCCGCGTTTCCTTTGAACAGCCCGAATATACCGCGGATATCATCGCCGCCGGCGCCCTGCGGTTGCTGGACGCGGTTCGCGATTATCAGCAGACTTGTAATCGCCAGGTCCAGGTTTATCAGGCAGGGTCTTCAGAGATGTTCGGCGCCGCTCCGGCGCCACAAAACGAGAAGACGCCGTTTCACCCGAGAAGTCCCTATGCGGTGAGCAAAGTCGCGGCACACTGGTACGCGGTCAATTACCGGGAAGCGTACGGGATGTTCGTCTGCAACGGAATCCTGTTCAACCACGAGTCACCGCGCCGCGGCGAGACTTTTGTGACTCGAAAGATCACGCGGGCGGTCGGCCGGATTAAAGCCGGACTGCAGGACAAACTGTATCTCGGTAACCTTGACGCGAAACGGGATTGGGGTTTCGCCGGCGATTACGTTGGCGCCATGTGGCTCATGCTCCAGCAACCCAAGGCGGACGACTACGTGATTGCGACGGGAGAATCGCACTCGGTCCGGGAATTTGTGGAAGAGGCCTTCAAGCACGCCGGCTTGGATTGGAGCGAGTATGTAAAGGACGACGCCCGGTATTACCGCCCCACTGAGGTCGACTGCCTCGAGGGCGATTACTCCAAGGCAAAGCGCGTCCTGGGCTGGACTCCGACCGTCACTTTCAAGGAGTTGGTCAGGATGATGGTCGAACATGACCTGCAACTGGCCGAGCGCGAAAGAAGCCTGGCGCGCAAAGGCTTCCCAAACTTTCCTCGTCTGGGTTAATTCCTGGTCAATTTCCTGAAACCCGGTCTGTAGCACCCGCGCGCACGACCGCATCCCAACAGAGATGGGAGCCTGGAGCACTCCAGGCTCTATTCGACTGCGGCCGTTCTGCGAAACAAGCCCCAATTGTGGACGCGTCTGCCGTCAAGCACGCGCGTGCTACAATACCTTGTTTCGAGAGGTACGAATTAAAGGCAATGTTTGAAAGCTTATCGGACAAATTACAGAAAGTCCTTCGTGACCTCAAGGGGGAAGGGCGGGTTTCGGAGAAGCACATCGACGAATCGATGCGCCAGATCCGTATTGCTCTCCTCGAGGCGGACGTCAACTTCAAGGTGGTCAAGGATTTTGTGGCCCGAGTCCGTGAGAAGGCACTGGGCCAGGAGGTGTTAAAGAGCCTGACTCCGGGCCAGCAGGTCGTCAAAATCGTCCGCGACGAACTGGTCGAGCTGCTTGGAGGAGAAGCGGTACCGATCCAGCACGCCAAGGTTCCCCCGACGGTGATCATCATGGTCGGGCTGCAGGGAAGCGGCAAGACCACGACCACCGGGAAACTGGCGCTCTGGTTGCGCAGAAACGGCCATCGCCCGCTCATGGTTTCAACCGACGTGTATCGACCTGCCGCCATTGAGCAGCTGTCAGTGATCGGTCGGGCGGTGGACATTCCGGTCTTTAATCTGGACGGCCTGAATGACGCCCTGGAGCGGGCGCGTCGGGCGCTGGTGCAGGCGCGCAACACCGGCTACGACGTTTTGTTGATCGACACCGCGGGACGGTTGCATATCGACGAAAACCTGATGGTCGAGCTGGAACGGATGCAGGAAATGCTGACTCCGAAGGAAGTCCTGCTGGTGGCCGATGCGATGACCGGGCAGGATGCCGTTAACTCTGCCGGGCAGTTCGACAAGCGACTGGCCCTGACCGGGGTGATCCTGACAAAGATGGATGGCGACGCCCGTGGTGGCGCGGCACTGTCTATCAAGGCCGTCACCGGAAAACCCATCAAGTTCGTAGGTGTAGGAGAAAAATACGACGCGCTTGAGATGTTCCACCCCGACCGGTTGGCTGGACGCATCCTGGGTATGGGCGACGTCTTGAGTCTTATCGAAAAAGCTGAAGAAGCGGTCGATGAGGAAGATGCCGAAAGGATGCTGGAGAAGCTGCGCCGGGATCAGTTCACCCTGGAGGATTTCCGTGATCAGCTGAGGCAGATCAGGAGGCTGGGACCGCTGGAGCAAATCCTGGGTATGCTGCCGCAATTCGGCCCGTTCAAGGGGATGAACAAGCTCAAGATCGATGAAAAAGAACTGGCCCATGTGGAAGCGATCATCAATTCCATGACCCCGCGAGAGCGGGTAAACTATAAAATCATCGACGGTTCGCGGCGGAAGAGGATCGCCAAGGGGAGCGGCCGTCCGGTGTCGGAAGTAAACCGCCTCCTCAAACAATACATACAGGCGCGCAAGATGATGAAACAAATGGGCAAGGGGTTGATGGGCAAGAGATTGCCAAAATTGAACTTTCCGATTTAAAAACCCCTTGCTAAAATGATATTTTTGTTTAAAGGAAGAGCCGCTGGCGGCTGGTTGCTGACAGCTCTCGGTTTTCGAATGCTGATCCTACGGATAAACAGCCGTCAGGCGTCAGCTGTCAGCAGTTCAAGGAGGAATGCTTGTTACGAATCCGATTAGCTCGTCATGGGGGCAAGAAAGACCCTCATTACCGTGTGGTGGTGGCGGAAAGACGAAGTCCGCGAGATGGGGATTTTGTCGAGATTGTAGGATACTACAATCCCGCCATGAATCCTGTTCGTTTGAATCTCGATCTGGAGAAGATTGATCGCTGGATCAGCCATGGTGCTCAGCCCAGTGAAACCGTCCGCTCTTTGATTAATAAGGTTCGACAGCCGGCATAATTGCTACTTCTGGCCGCGGTGTTCGCTGAAAAAGGCGTTCCAGCCCAGATGCACGCGTTTGAATGGTCGACATCAAGTTCAAACTCACGGAGGCGGTATGAAAGAGCTGATCGAAATGATTGCGAAAGCATTGGTTGACAATCCAAATCAGGTCAGTGTCACCGAAGTCGAAGGCGAACAGACGACGGTCCTGGAACTCAGGGTAGCGCAAACGGATCTGGGCAAAGTCATAGGCAAGCAGGGTCGCACGGCTCGGGCCATTCGCACCCTCCTCGGGGCGGCAGGCATGAAGCTCAGGAAGCGCTTCGTCCTGGAGATACTCGAATAATTGGACTCTTTCGTCAGCGTTGCCCAGATTGTCAAGGTGCGCGGTGTCAAAGGGGAGGTGGCTGCCGACCTCCTCACGGACTTCCCTAAGCGTTTTGCATCCATTCGATCAGTCCGCGTTCTGAAGGGAAGCGACATCTTCGACGAGATCCTGGAGCGCTACTGGTTTTACCGCGGACGCGTCATTCTCAAATTCCAGGGAAGAGAAACGCCCGAAGCCGCTCGGCCATTGGTGGGCGGGTATGTGCAAGTGCCCGAGGAGGAGCGCTTTGTCCCTCCCCGTAACACCTACTTCCACTCGGACCTCATCGGCTGCAAGGTCGAGGAAAACGGTGAGATCCTGGGCGTGGTGACCGGCATCTTTGAGTCGGGCGCCGACCAGGTCAGCCTCGAAGTCAAGACGGAAAACGGAGATGAGGTGATGATCCCGCTGGTTAAACAGTTCCTGAAAAAGGTCGACATCGATCAGAAGCTCATCAGGATAAAGAGTCTGCCTGGGCTGTTTTGACCGCGGCTATGCGGATGAGCCGCGGCAGCGCGGTCAACGTCATGCGTTTCAACATTATCACCATCTTTCCCGATCTCTTTGACCGTGTCTTCGACTTTGGCATGATCCAGCAGGCTCGTAAGAAAAACCTGCTCGAGATTGAGGTAGTGGATTTGCGGGACTTTACCGACGACCGGCGTCGGACGGTAGATGATCGGCCCTACGGCGGTGGTGATGGGATGGTTCTCAAGCCTGAACCGATCTTTCGCGCCGTGGAGAGTATTGAGGCTCGTTCGGCCGAGCGGCAACATGTCGTTTTGCTGACACCGCAGGGTGAGATTTTCAACCAGTCGGTTGCTAATGCGCTTTCGCTCAGGCCGATCGTAACGTTAATTTGCGGCCGCTACGAAGGCGTCGATCAGCGTGTGGCGGATCACCTCGTCGACCAGGAGATCTCTATCGGTGATTATGTCCTGTCAGGAGGGGAATACGCGGCCCTGGTCGTGGTTGACGCGGTGTCGCGCCTGATTCCCGGGGTTGTTGCCAAAGGCGGGTCGGTGCTGGAGGATTCGTTCATGGACGGAATCCTTGACTATCCGCACTATACCCGGCCACCCGAGTTTCGAGGCTGGAAGGTGCCCGACGTGCTGTTGTCCGGAGACCATGCTGAAATTTCGCGATGGAGAGCAGAACAGGCGCTCGAGTTCACCCGGAAACGCAGGCCGGATTTGATGAAAAAGTAGTTAGCGTTTTTATCCGTGTAATCCGCGCTATCCGTTCTATCCGCGGGCCTGGTACCCGCGGATAAGCGGATAAAACGGATAGCGCGGATTACGCGGATAAATTTGCCGGGACCGAAGGTTACAGAGGTTACTAAAACAGAGCTAAAACATGCTAGAATGTAAAACTTTCCACTGCAGGGGGTTGAGATGAACGTCGTGGATATGGTCGAGCGAAAATACATGGGGCGTGAGATCCCCGAATTCACGCCCGGCGATACGGTCCGCGTGAATGTGAAGATCAAGGAAGGCGAGAAATTCAGGATACAGGCGTTTGAAGGCGTAGTCATCGCGATTCGTAAGAACGGCCTCAGTTCGTCGTTTACCGTTCGGAAGGTCTCTTTCGGATACGGGGTGGAACGTATCTTCCCTATTTATTCGCCCATGATCGAAAGTATTGAACGGGTGAGGCGAGGGCGCGTGCGCCGAGCCAAGCTTTACTACTTGCGTGAGCGCAAAGGCAAGGCGGCCCGCATCAAGGAAGATCGCGATCGGCAGACGTAGTGACAGACCGCGGATACGGCGATTCGCTCGCTGTATCCGCAGTTTAAGCGACCCATTTCCGTGCCGCGAGTCACTAGACGTCGGTTAACAGCTGCCTTAAAATCGCCCGTGACTCAACATGTCTGAAAAGTACAAGGCCCTGCGCAACGCCGAAAAGTATGTACTCACGGGCAAGATCGCCCAGGCTGTTAAAGAGTATCAGAAGCTCCTGGACAAGGAGCCTGACGAGCCCACCCTTCTAAACACCGTCGGGGATCTGCTCCTGCGCCAGAATCAGCGCGAGGAAGCCCTCAACTACTTTCGCCGGGCGGCGGACGTCTATCTTCGCAACGGCTTCCTGCTCAAGGCCATCGCCGTCCACAAGAAGATATACCAGTTTGATCCCACTGATACTCACGTTAATGAGAGCCTTGCCGACCTTTATCAACGCCAGGGCCTCATTTATGAGGCTAGCCGGCACCTGAAGATCCTGATTCATCATTACTCCGAGGCCGGCAAGGTCGAACAGGCGTCCGTTTATCTGCAAAGACTAGCGCAGTTGAGTCCGAACAGTCCCGAGACTCAAGCGGAACTGGCCGAAATCCTGGAGATGCGTCACGACGAGGC
>DAOTAI010000267.1:0-7042 GCA_035593865.1 Acidobacteriota bacterium | reverse complement strand
GCCTCCAGAGATAGGTCAGTGCGTCTCCGTCAGGATCGGTGGCCGTACCGGCCAGAACCACCGTCGCTCCGGACCAGACTGTCTGGTTCCCTCCCGAATCGGCTGACGGGGGACGGTTGGCGCCGCCGCTCGAGCTAGGCGGCACCGTTGCCTGGACTTCGTTGGATTTCGGGCTCTCCTCCCCGCTGGTACTCACTGCCGTCACTGCGTAGTAGTAAGTCAAACCCGGAGCAACACTGGTATCGACAAACGATGTCGTAGTGACCGGGTTGAGATTAACGCGAGAATATCCTTTGCCGGAAGTTGTGCTTCTGTAAATCCAGTATCCGGCTATGTCCTTTTCTGGATTTGGGTTCCAAGCAAGAGAAACACTCGCGGGAAATAACCAGTTCGAAATTAATGATACGACGATCACAAACAGGCAAACTCGAAAATCTCTTACTGCCAATTCAAACCCCCTGTTGACAGGGGTTTTATCTAAGGAGTCGCAGGCTGTCTGTGACGCGCCTCACCCGAACGTAATCGCAATTTCTTACACAACCATCCCCAAACCCTTAACTTTCCTGCCGCCGTTTGTTCTGATTCTCACGGATTGACGCGAATCTCAAAACCAACGATGCGAAAATAGGGAGACTGCGGGGCTACAATCTCTAAAACGGGGAATGCCCGTTCGAGGCAGCTTCCCATATCTCCTGAGGAACTAAAACCATGATTAGAAAGCGAACCACGATGCTGGGCGCTTTTGTGTTGATTTTGGCGATCAGCAGTTGGAGCCCGGTTTTCGCCTATGTGGACCCCAACACAGGGGGAATGCTCTTCCAGATCCTCGGCTTTGGATTCGCGGCCGTGTCGGGAGTCGTATTTTTCTTTGCCTCGCACATCCGCCGGGCTGTCGGGAGGACCAGAAGGTTCGTAAAAGGGCTTTTTAGCCGAGACCGTTTTGCGGCAGACCAGGAAGGACGATAGCGAATGCGGACTTTGTTGCTGGGTTTTGATGCCTTCGATCCCAGGTTGTTTCAGCGACTGGCTGCGCAGGGACGACTTCCCAATTTGAACCGGTATGCAGAGTTGGGGAAATACTCTCCCCTTGAAGTCGCAAACCCAGCACAAAGCGAGGTCTCGTGGACCAGTATTGCCACAGGATTAAATCCTGGCCGCCACGGTATTTTCGACTTCGTTCATCGCGACCCTTCCAGTTACACCCCAACCCTATCGCTGTTACCGACTCGCCGCCGCTGGCTGGGAGGAGTGGACTTCACACCTCCTTTTCAAGCCGCCACCATCTGGGACGAGGCGGTGCGCCAGGGTTATTCTGCAACCAGTCTGTGGTGGCCGGCCACGTTTCCTGCCAGGGCCGGATCCGGCGTTCAAAGCCTGCCCGGACTGGGAACCCCAGACATCAAGGGACGACTGGGAGTTGGCGTGCTTTTTGCCAGCGAGATCGATTCGAAACCCGGGCAAAAGACCCCTGTTATAGAGCTGCGCCAGGTCGGTCACGGAAGGTTTCAGTCGAGCTTACCCGGTCCAAGTCGGCGAACCCGCCACGGAGAGGTCGAAAGTGAAGTAGCTCTTGAATTGGAAATGACAGGTGACAAGACAGCTCGCCTAAGAATCGGGGAGATCGCTACAGAACTCGAGGAAGGGCGCTGGACCGCGATTCTCGAAATCCCTTTCAAGGTTGCCCGTTTCCTGACGATTCCGGTACTGACCCGCGTCATCCTCACGCAGGTGAAGCCGTTCCTGAAACTTTACTTCCTGCCGCTTCAAATTCATCCTCTTCGGTCGCCATGGCCGTACGGGGCACCTCGGGGCTTTGTCAGGGAAATGTGGAAGTCCTGCGGTCCGTTCTTGACTCTCGGCTGGCCCCAGGACACCACAGGCCTCGAGGACAACTGCATAACAGACGAGAATTTTCTTGATTTGTGCGAGGGGATCTTTTCCTATCGTCGAAAAATCCTTCTCCATCAGCTCGCCCACTTCAAAGAAGGCGTAATCGGCGCGGTATTTGACTGCCTGGACCGGATTCAGCACATGTTCTGGCGGGACCGGCCCGATATCCTCGAACATTGGTATATCAAGCTCGACGGCCTGGTCGGGGAAGTTGAAGCAGCGCTACAAAGACGAGAAGGTCCGAAAGCCCGGATGATCGTGTTGTCGGATCACGGGTTCGTGGATTTCACTTTCAAGGTTCATCTGAACAGCTGGCTGATTGAGAAAAACTATCTAACGCCGGATCGACCGCAATCCAACCGCAGCCTTAAGCAGATCGATTGGGGAAGGTCCAAGGCTTACGCGGTAGGACTGAACAGTCTGTACCTTAACATGCGCGGGCGCGAGAGGAACGGGATTGTTTCTGGATCAGAAAAGGAAGTGCTGCTGGCTGAGATTGTCCGGGAGCTGAAAGAGTGGAAGGGACCGGACGGCCGACCGGTTGTCTCCCAGGTCTGGACCCAGAGCCAGGTTTTTGAGGGTCCTTATGCGGCCTACGGTCCGGATCTTGTTCTGGGCTATTCACCTGGATATCGAGCTTCTGCTGAAACGGGCCTGGGGCAATGGCAAAGCGAGAGCATTGAACCAAACCGGGGCCATTGGGGCGCGGATCACTGTATCGCTCCCGATTGTGTTCCCGGAGTTGTCTTCTGCTCGTCTGGCTTGGCGGGAATCAGCAAGCCTTCCTATCGTGATATTCCGCTCTTAGCCATCGGGCAGTTGCCCAAACAGTCGCATAGCCAAAAGGTTCAACCGAGGAGTCAGGACACCGGAGAGAACGAGGAGGCTTTGAACGAAAGGCTCAGAAGCCTCGGCTATCTGTGAACCGCGACCTGGACGGACACAGGCGTTGTCAGCCCCGCTCTGGCCGCCGGTCGCGGCTGAAAGGAATCGTTAACTAATTGAAAAACACGACGTCACTTGGGATTCTGATTCGTGAAGATTTTCTTTCTTGTTCCTTACACACCCACCCGAATTCGAACTCGGCCTTACAACCTCATTAAGGCTTTGCTGGCCTCGGGCCACGACCTCACGGTGGCCACTTTGTGGAGTGATCCATCCGAGTTGGAGGACTTTAGGGAGCTAATAGGAAACCGACGTCGCCCCGTTCTGCAGCAACTGACCAAATACCGATCGCTCTGGAATTGCCTGAAAAGCCTGCCAGGAAAGGACCCGCTCCAGGCCGCTTACAGCTGGACGCCCGTGATGTCAGAACTGCTCGGCGATCTGATCGCGACGCAGGACTATGACGTGGTCCATGTCGAGCACCTGCGAGGGGCCCGGTATGCGCTTCTCTTGCAGGAACTGCTGAGCCGGCACGGAAAGACCACACCGGTTGTCTGGGACAGCGTGGATTGCATCTCCGGGCTTTTCGAGCAAGCCGCACAGGGGAGCGCCCGCTGGACGTCGCGAACAATCGCGAAGCTGGAATTAGGGAGAACACGCCGGTTCGAAGCGATGTTGGTGAAACAGTTCAGCCGGGTGCTGGTCACTTCCGCACTGGATCGGAAGCAATTGCTCGAGCTTGCGGCCGATGATGATACTAGCGATCCTCCTTCGCCACTGCAGGAGAGAGTCAGAGTTCTGCCGAACGGAGTTGATCTTGACTACTTCACAGCGGCGAATGAAGAGCGGGAAAAAGCCACCCTCGTCATTTCTGGAAAGATGAGCTACCACGCGAATGTGGCTGCCGTCGTCAACTTCGTCAAAGAAGTCCTGCCCCGGATTTGGGCCCAGCGTCCAGACGTGAGACTGTGGGTTACCGGAAAGGATCCTTCACGTACCATTCTGGAGCTTGCCAGCGATCGTGTGGAAGTCACTGGAACAGTCAGGGACATTCGCCCATTTCTTCAACGCGCGACGATTGCCGTGGCCCCAATACAATACGGCGCCGGGATCCAAAACAAAGTCCTGGAAGCAATGGCGTGTGCCACCCCCGTGATCGCCTCCCCTACAGCTGTGGGGGCGCTGTCAGCCAAGCCCGGACTTCACTTGGCTGTTGCCGACGGTCCGGAGGAGTTTGCACGAACGACCCTTGCCCTTCTGAAAAACGAAAAACTGCGTCGAGCGCAGGGAGAGGCGGGCAGGCGCTACGTTGAAGAGAACCACGACTGGGGTTCAATCGTAGATGATTTGGAGTGCATTTACCGCGAAGCTTGCATTGAAAAAAGACACATTCCGGCTGTTTCAACCACCGTGAACCATTTCGGACAGGAGAAGGAAAAGATTGATGTCAGCTAATGTAACCGCTTTGGCAATACCATCCAATTGGGATGACTTCCGGGCGGTCACCCGATCTCCGGACGTGAAGCTTCTCCAAAGACTTGGCGATTTCCGCGATTCCATACTGGTAACCGGTTGTCAACGTTCCGGCACAACCATGCTCGCACAGATACTGATCGAAAGCGCCGGCATGGTCGATTACCGGTTCGGCGCCGACAACGAACTGGATGCGGCGCTCATCCTCGCCGGTTGGGTTGAACATAAGAGCTCGGGCCGCCATTGCTTTCAGACAACTTTTGTCAACGAAAAGTATTCCGAGTATTTCGAACATGCCGGCCGCTACAAGATGATTTGGGTTCTGAGAAATCCCGCCTCAGTCATCCACTCTATGCTCTACAACTGGGGGGCGCACACTCCCGACAGGCTTTTCTACGCCTGTGGCATCCAGGCAATGTCCGGCCTCGACAAGTTGCGCCACCGGCTGTTCGGTTTAAGCCCGTTGCGTCGCGCTTGCTGGGGATATAACGGAAAAACCCTTCAACTCTTTGAATTACATCAGAGGCTTGAACCTTCCGCTTTTGCGATCATTGACTACGACGATCTGGTGATAGGCAAAGAGCGGCTGCTTCCCCTGCTTTACGATTTTCTCGAACTCGAGTATCGACCTGAATACGCGAAAAAGATTTCGTCGCGGAGTCTCAACAAGAAACAACGGTTGGGCAGATGGCAGCAAAGAGTGGTTCATTCGTTAAGCACGCCGATTTATAAGCGCGCCAGGAATCTCCTAACTTTCCAGTGATTTCGAGTTGCGATTGCGGCGAGCTTGAAGACGACTTCCAAGTTCAACTCCATGAAAAAGCGAGCTTGTTTATTCCTCGTTCTGACTGTATTGGCTCTCGTTCGGATATTCTCGAACGTGAACGCCGCCCCAAGTAGTTCCAGCCTATCGGCCAATGGAGTCCTCCAGTGGCCGATGCCTGGCCATGACCCGCAGCGAAGCTCCCGAGCCAGTGAGGGGAACCTCGAGCGACCGACCAGGCCACTCTGGTTCAGGAATTTCAACATCGATGCCGATCTAAAAGGCTTCATTCCCTCAAAAGTCTCGCTTGTCACGGTCGCCGGCCGAACTCCGCTCGAAGACCTGATCCTGGTCGCGACTTCGGAGGGCCTATACGCGTTGAGGGCAGACAATGGCGAACGTGTCTGGTTCTACGCCACGCGGATGCCGGCTGGAAATGCTCCGACCGTCGCCGGTGGCATCGCCTATTTTGGTTCGTTCGACAAAACAATTCACGCCGTCGACATCGAAACCGGGTCAAAGGTGTGGCAGACAGCACGGGCCGGCGCCGGGTTCGACACCAATCCCCTGGTCATCAACGACCTCGTCTATGCAGGATGCCGCGACGGTTATTTCTATGCTTTCAAGACGAACGACGGGAGCCTTGAGTGGTCTTTCAAGACCGGGGGAAAAATCAGCTTCTCGGCTGCCGCAAGCCCCAACCTCAAGACGATCTATTTCGCGTCGAATGACGGGTACGGGTACGCCCTCAATGCTTTAACCGGGGCCTTGGTCTGGAAGTCACACAGCCTGCGCGAAAGCGATGGAAAATTCCCCGGCAACGGCTTTTATTCCTTCTGGCCCGTCGCAACAGCTAATCATGTCTTTTTTCCGGGATCTCAAAACTACTTTCGGGGACACTTGTCGTCACTCGCTGCCAAGGAAATGTTTCCGGATGGGAGAGAGGGGGGAAAACTCGAGGACGCTGATGGCTGGTTAGACGCGCAGAGGATACTGGACTACTTTGCCAGTCATCCCGGCCGGAGAACCTTTTTTGTGGTGAACAGCGCAACCGGGCGGGAGGAAATGCTGGCGCCGGTCGTTTGGGTGGGAAACTCCAGCGGTAATAGTTACCCGCCGGCAATTGGTCCGGAAGGATACATCTACAACATAAACGCCTGGGAGTATGGGGGCAGTTGGTTACGAGGCAGGGTCTCGGCCTGGCAGGTAGGGACCTCGAAGATCAAGGACTCCGGCCTCGCCCACGACGCAGCCGATGAGAACGGGGCAATTTCCATCATCGGGAACAAGGTCTTCTACAACCATAAAGGTGCGCAGAGAGCCTCTTACGTGGATCTGTTCTCGGGAGCTGAAACCGGGCTCTGGAGCGGACGAAGCGGCATATTTCCCGAATTCGATGAGGGATGGGACCTGCGTAAGTATGGGGATGATTATTCGAACACTCCGAATAGTAGCGCCACTCATGGCAACGTGAACCCGATTGTTCCTATCCGAGACCGGATCTGCTTTCACTCCGCAGGTTCGGTTATATGTTTCAGCGAGGATTCTGGAACCATCGAAACACTGTCCTCGCGGCCAAGGCGCCGAGGAAATAGTCGAGGCAATATCAGAAGGCGTATCCCGAGGAACTGAAAATGCGAATCTTATTTGCTCTTTTGTTTCTCTTCGTTATACAGACTCAGGCTGCCGAACTCCATACCGTGCTTCCACTTCAGAAACGTCTGGAAACGGAAATTCAGAAAATGACGAGCGCGGGACATCTGAGGCCTGCTTACCACAACTCACATGAGAAACTGTGGCGCCATCAAGGCGTTGATATTCCTGGCGCCTGGGATGACTATTGGAGCAATCCGGCATTGACCGTCTACGTCCTGCTCCGAGCTCTGCCGCATGTTTCCTCGCAAACACGAACGACTTTAAGAGCCTACATTCAGAAAGAATGGAATGACTGTCCACCATATCTCTTCACCCATTGCGGATGGCGAAACGGCGCGCCAAGAGAGGCCTTCGATATTCCTGAAGAGACTTTCC
>DAOTAI010000266.1:0-7048 GCA_035593865.1 Acidobacteriota bacterium | reverse complement strand
GTTCTCGATGATGAGTCGCTCGCTTCCACACTCAAGACTCGCGTAGTCGACCAGCAAGACTCGGCCGTTCTCCTCAGCATACCGGCGCTGGTTAAAATCCTCCTTGGCGGGTTCGTTGGGAAGTGTAGAGACAGCCCAGATCTGGCCATGCGGATGGGGGTTTGAACAGCCCATGATCTCGCCCTTGTTCTCGAAAACTTGCACCCATCGATACAAGCGCCCGAGTTCCAGCGTCTGCTCCGCCCACAGGGCGACCACTTTTTCGATCTCCGTGACCTCCATCTCGGCCAGGGTTAGATCGTGGCGCGGCGAAAAACAAAGGACGCGGCACTCGCCTCTTTCACTCTTAGCGACCATCAGCGGGTGAGGCGAGTAGACCCCGGACGGAATGTCCGGCAGCACGCCGGAGAAGTCGTTCACAAAGACGAAGGTGCTGTCATACGGTGGGTTACGCCGTCCTCCAGCTCGCATGTTGCCCGGGCACAGGTAGCAATTAGGATCATAGGCAGGGCGCACTTCTCCGCCAGCCGTTTCGACCTTCCCCTGCCAGGGACGCTTGGTCCGATGAGGTGAGACAACGTTCCATTCCCCCGTCAAGGGATTCAGCCTGCGGTGAGGGTGATCGGCGGGATTAAATTGCATAGCGATGATTCTAACCTTGCCGCCAGCGCCGTGCTAGGGGAGGTTTGTTGTTTGGATTGTTTGGGAGTGCTTTGAACTTCGCGCACGCCTCCGGCCTCCGGCGTGCCCCCCCGAAATGTAGATTTTCGCCAATGTCCGGGAGGCTTCGCACTTCAACAGGAGACGCGATCGCTCGTCAACGCTTTCGGAATCTCACCGTAAAGTCGTGCTTATCAAGCACCTCGTAAACCCGTCGGAGCGTCAGGGAGCCAAAGGGCTGGCCGGGCTGAGGAGGAATCTGGTCGACTGCCTGTCGCAGCAATCCGGAATTTGTGATCAACTCTCGGGCGGCTAGGTCCACTTCCACCCAGTGATCTGCTTTTCGTTCAGGCGGCGCGGCGCTGATCTGCATCGTGTAACCGAGCAGCTTGAGAATGGCGACGGGCGGATCGGTCGCTTCAACGACATCGTCCAGGTACTGCACCAGTTCAGCGGCCAGCCAGCCGTTTTGAGCAAATGACAGGGAGAAGTAGGAGTTCCGGTATTTGATTGTGATCAAACCGGTTTCAGATTCCACGAAACCATTTTACACTGCGGCTCATCCCTTCTAGCGTCGGGGCTGCCGTTCAGATTCACTGTGATACGATAGTCTCACTAACCCTTTTTTATTAATAGCAAAGAGGTTCTCAAACGAGGTTCTCAAACGAAAATGGTCTATCACCGTGGTCTCCATTCGTTTGCGGTCTTCACGGCATGTGCGACTTTCGGGCTGCTTGTAATCGGGGCGCTGGTCACCAGCAACGACGCTGGTCTCTCGGTCCCGGACTGGCCGCTGTCATATGGAAGTCTTACCCCACCCATGGTCGGCGGAATAGTCTACGAGCACACGCACCGGATGGTCGCAGCAGGCGTGGGTTTTCTGACGGTTATTCTGGCGGTCTGGCTTTGGCGGCGAGAATCCCGAAGATGGGTTCGCCGGCTGGGACTCCTCGCGCTTGTCGCTGTCATTTTACAGGGCCTGCTCGGAGGACTCACCGTTCTACTCTCACTGCCCCCCGTCGTATCGATCTTCCATGCCTGTCTGGCGCAGTTTTTCTTTTGCCTGACAGTAACAATCGCAGTCGTCACTTCGGCAAACTGGAAAGAAGGAAAGGCGCCATTTCGGCGGTACTTCCTGCCTGCGCTCACAACCGTCGGCCTGTACCTGCAGCTGATTCTGGGAGCGACTTTGCGCCACGCGGGTACTGTAAACGGCGATAAGGCTGCGGAGTTTGTCTTCTCCGCCTTTGTTGCCCATCTAATCGGGGCTTTCATCGTCACAGTACTGGTGGTCTGCCTTGGTTTGCAGCTCGCCAACCCATCGAGGCCAATCAACTCGCTGCTCCCCGCTTTCGGCCTGTTCGGCCTCCTGGTTCTCCAGCTCCTGCTTGGTCTCGCCTCCTATCTGACTCGTCTTAACGCTGTCCAGGGAGGTGAACCAGCGACTATCGGTGTCTTCTTTACGGCTTCGCACCTGGCAGTCGGGGCAGCTATGCTGGCAACGAGCCTGGTTGCAACCCTTTTCGAGAGCCGAGAGCAGCCTGCCACGGTCCTGTACGGAAAACTGAGCGAAAGCCCAACTTAATGAGCTGAGTGAAAAATTGCTTCACAGTGGAGAGACAACACTGGCCGCGCCGGCGAACTCGAAGCTCGCGGCCTACTTCGAATTGACCAAGCCCCGGGTAAATGTCCTGGTCGTTCTTACAACGGCCGCAGGCTTTTACATGGGCTCTGATCAGGCAATCGAGCTTCTGCTTATGTTTCACACGCTGCTTGGCACTGCCCTTGTGGCAGGAGGCAGCGCGGCTTTGAACCAGTACCTGGAGCGCGATCTTGATGCCCGGATGTCGAGAACCTCTACGCGCCCATTGCCTTCCGGGCGGCTTAGCCCGGCTGAGGCCCTGGTCTTCGGCGCCGGTCTTATTTGCCTGGGTACGGCGCACCTCTGGCTTCTTGTCAATGGGCTTACAGCACTTCTTGGCGTCTTGACGGCGTTTTTGTACCTGGGGGTCTATACTCCTCTTAAAACACGAACCTCACTGTGTACCACTATCGGGGCCGTTCCTGGCGCCATTCCTCCGCTCATGGGTTGGACAGGCGCTTCCGGCGTCCTAAGTTTCGGCGGAGTAGCTCTTTTTCTGATTCTGCTCCTTTGGCAGTTCCCGCATTTCCTGGCGATTGCATGGGCCTTCCGAAGAGACTACCAGCAAGGAGGGTTTAGCATGCTCTCGGGAGCGGACCCGGACGGGAGAAGGACTGCAATGCGGATCATTATTTACAGCCTGATCTTGTTCGTCCTGAGTCTTCTGCCCGCAACCTGGGGATTGAGTGGAACCATCTACCTGTTCGGAGCGGTGGCCTTGGGAATCTTTCTCCTCCTGCTCGGAATCAAGGCTGCCTGGCTGCGGTCGAATTCGGCTGCTCGCTCCTTGTCGTTTGGAACGGTTGTCTATCTCCCGGTGCTGTTGATCCTAATGATTGTTGACAAACTGTGAGCGAAATTCGGGTAGAAGCGGTCAACGTCAGCTACGGAAACCGCCCGGCCTTGGTTAACGTCAACCTTTGCGTGGAGCCTCAGCAGATTTATGGACTGCTGGGACCAAACGGAGGCGGGAAGACGACTCTTTTTCGCGTTCTCTCCACGCTACTGCGGCCTGCTTCCGGTAACGCCTGGGTAGGTGGGGCAAGCGTCATAGACAGTCCCATGTCGGTCCGGCACCGCATCGGGGTGGTTTTCCAAACCAATAGCCTGGATCGAGACCTTACCGTACGCGAGAACCTACTTTGCGAAGCCTACCTGCGTGGCATCAAGAAAGCAGAAGCACGCACCCGCATCGAGGAACTGTTGGGTCGTTTCAACCTCGCCGACCGTTCCAGTGAGCTCGTCAGAACGCTTTCAGGCGGCCTTCAGCGCCGACTGGAAATCGCAAAAAGCCTGCTTCATCGCCCTCGCCTACTGATCATGGACGAACCGAGCGCTGCCCTCGACCCGACGGCTCGCTTCGAGCTGTGGAGTCTGCTACGGGTTCTTCGCGATGAACAGGATATGACGATCGTATTGACGACTCACCTGATGGAGGAGGCCGACCGGTGTGATCGTCTGGCCATATTGCACCGAGGTCGAATCGTCTCTGAAGGATCCCCGGAATCGCTCAAGGAGAGGATTGGAGGCGACGTAGTGTCGATACAATCGAAGGAACCGGCTCAACTAGCCGAGCTCATCAAGCAGCGGTTCGGCTGCCACAGCCAGTTGGTTGACGGCACTGTCCGGGTCGAGCGTCCCCGCGGACATCAATTCGTGGCGCAAGTCATAGAAGCTTTCCCCGGTCGTATCACCGCCGTCACGGTTTCGCGCCCGACCCTCGAAGATGTCTTCGTGCACGAAACCGGTCAGCAGTTTGTGGATGAATGATACCCGGTTGCGCGAACAGAAGACTGCGCGTTCAGCGAATCATCCGCGTAATCCGCGCTATTCGTGTTTATCTGCGGGATGGATACTCTTAGATAGCACGGATTACGCGGACGACAAGCGACTACCCCCGCGCCAGGGCTCTTTCCGGCTCGTGCGCCGTCCCGAGCACCGATTCACGGTACTCGGTCAGCCGGGCAAGGCTAAAGGCGGCGGCCGCCATCACGAGGTCGCGCGCCGCAACGTCAAAGAACTGCCCGGTGGTGACCAGGTTCAATGAAATCGCTGCCAGCCAGGCAGCAGCGATGTAACCGCCCAGCCGGGTCCAGCCGAGAAGAATCAGCCCCGCCACGGCCATTTCGATCACTCCGACGGCCTGCATGAAAAAGGCGCCGGAAACAGGAAGCATCCGTTCCACAAGCGGGCTCAGATAAGCCTGCCAGTCGGCCAGAAGGTCGAAGAACTTGTCAAGGCCCGCGAGGAAGGCAGTCAAACCTAGCGCCATCCTCAACGTCCACCAGGTCGAATCGATTTTTTCGTCAATCATCGACATTCTCCTTTGGATATTCTCCTTTGCCTGATTGGACTCGGCGATCCTGGCAGGGGTTACAGTCATTTTGCTGTAACCAGTAGGGGAGTTTCCTCTTCTAATGTTTGTAGAGCGAGAGGAGGAACACGAATTGCAAACCAAAACAGCTCTCCCATTGCCTCAACCTGCACTTCTAAGCGACGAAGAGATCGTTTCGCGGATCTTGGCCGGGGAAACCGGTTTGTTCGAAATCATCATGAGGCGTTACAACCAGCGCCTTTACCGCACTATACGAGCCATCCTGGGAAGTGATGACGAGGTAGAAGACATCATGCAGGACGTGTACGTCCTTGCGTTTCGGAAGCTGTCACAGTTTGAGCACCGATCGAGTCTGGCCACCTGGTTGACCAGGATTGCGGTAAATCTGAGCCTTTCCAAGTTGAGAAGACGTCGCGGCGACAACATCTACCCCATAGACACGGAGCAAAGACAAAAGATGAATGAGAAGGTTCGCGACCGCAACCCAAGTCCCGAAAAACAGGCGTTCAATCGGGAAATCCGGGACCTCGTTGAATCGGTGATCGAGCGCATGCCCGCCAAGCATCGATCGGTCCTGGTTCTGCGCGATGTTGAGGGGCTTTCTACCGCCGAAGTAGCAACCTTGCTGGGAATGAGCACCGAGGCTGTAAAAGTTAACCTACACCGGGCACGCCGGCACTTGCGCGAGGCCATTGAAAGGCGAAGCGGCGAAACGATCAGCCAGACGTTTGCCTTCGAAGCCCCTCGCTGTGACCGCGTCGTGGCAAGGGTCATGAGCATCTTAAACGGCTGAAAGAATCGGTGTCGTTATCGCCTTATCCGCGTAATCCGTCCTATCCGTGGGGAATGGAAGCCCACGGATAGGACGGATTACGCGGATTACACGGATAACGCGGGTAAGCACGAGGTTTCTTTTTCAGAGCCTCTCAGCCACGGCGCCCTCGTTCCTCCTCAGTGCGCCGGCATGATAAGCTCAAAGTAAGCATGTCCACCGTGGTTCAGCAACGCACCGCCCGGGCTATCTGGAAGGGCGTGATCGAACTTGGCACCCTGCAGTTGCCGGTCAAGCTTTACTCCGCCGTCGAAGACCGGACAGTGCACTTCCGTCTACTTCATCGGAAAGACAAACAACCGGTCAGGCAGATGATGGTCAATTCCGAGACCGGTGAAGAAGTTCCCAAGGAGCAAATCCGTAAAGGCGCGGAGGTTGAGCCCGGGGTCTTTGTGATGCTGCACGATGAAGAGCTGAACCAGCTTGAACCGGAACCATCTCGGACAATCTCGGTGAAACGTTTTCTACCGCCCGAGAAAATCAACCACCAGTGGTACGACCGTCCCTATTACCTCGGACCCGATGGCGACGATGACCGCCTTTACTGGGACCTGGTTGAGGCGCTGGAGCGTCAGAAAAAAGAAGGGGTCGTCCGTTGGGTAATGCGCAAGAAGAACTATGCCGGGGCGCTTCGCGTCGATCAGGGTTACTTGATGCTGATCACTCTCCGCCCTTCTCAAGAGGTGGTCCTGGCTGAGGACTTGGAGCCCCCCACCGGCCGCGAGTTGGAGAAGAAGGAACTTGAAATGGCGAAGCAGTTGGTCGGCGCCATGATGGACGAGTTTCGCCACGAGGAGTTTCGCGACGAATTCCGAGACAAAGTCAGCCAGTTAATCGAGGCCAAGGCGCGCGGCAAGAAAATCAAACTGGTGAAGCCTAAGAAGAAAGCAGGCCAGGAGTCCCTGGAGAAAGCCCTGGAGGCCAGCCTGGCGGCGGTCAGGAAGAGGAAGCATGCCTGAAGAAGTCAGCCTGCGTCCTATTTGGTCAGGCACGATTACATTCGGGCTAGTCAACGTCCCGGTCAATCTGTTCCCGGCGCTGCAGCATTACGGCGTGCGGCTGAGAATGCTCACTGAAGACGGAATTCCGCTCAGCCGGCGCTATTATTGCCCTGCCGACGGAAACGAAGTGAGCGGCGAAGACATCGTCAGGGGCTATGAAGTCGAGAAGGATGAGTTCGTTACTGTCGAAGACGATGAGCTAGAGGCCCTGGAGCCCGAGAAGTCAAGAGATATTGATCTACGCCGTTTTGTCGACACTTCCGAGTTGCCCCCGTACTACTTCGAGCGGCCCTATTTCCTGGCGCCGGCGGGCAAGTCGAACAAGGCGTATCGCCTGCTCGCCCGGGTTATGGAGGACGAACACAAGGCCGGAGTCGCAACTTTTGTCCTGAGAGACAAAGAGTATCTGGTCGCAATCCTGTCCGAGAACGGCATCCTCAGGGCTCAGACTCTTCGGTTTGCCGATGAGATCAGGAAACCGGAGGAGATCGGACTTCCGGAACGTCGGCCGGGCAATCCAAGACAGGTCGCGATAATCGAGAAGGCTGTTAAGGAGGCGACCAAGTCCAAGCTGTCGC
>DAOTAI010000265.1:0-7055 GCA_035593865.1 Acidobacteriota bacterium | reverse complement strand
GAATTGAACCGGCCGGGTGTCCGTCTATGAAGCGGTTGATTCTTCCCGACGGCTGGCCGGAGGGAATCCATCCGCTGCGCAAAGACTTCTCCTGGGATTTGAGCCCCATGAGGTTCGACGAGAACCGGGTCTTTCCCTTCGATGATCCGCCTGAGGGATGCGTGGTGGTGCCCTTCGGTCCTTTTCATCCTACGCTCGACGAGCCGGCCCATTTCCGGCTCTATGTCGAAGGAGAAATCGTTCGGGGATGCGAGTATCGCGGCTTCATGGTCCATCGGGGGATCGAGAAACTGGCCGACAGTGTCCTGACATACAACGAGATCCCAATGATGGCGGAAAGAATCTGTGGGATCTGTGGCTGTGTACATAGTGTAGCCTACGCACAATCGGTCGAGCAGGCGGCTGCCATCCAACCGCCCGATCGTGCCCGCTTTATTCGAACAATCATGCTCGAATTGGAGCGGATCCACAGCCACCTGCTCTGGGTGGGACTCGCCAACCATATTCTCGGATTTGACACGCTGTTTATGCAGAGCTTCCGGATGCGGGAGCCGATTATGTGGCTTTGCGAACGGATAACCGGAAATCGCAAGACCTACGGTTTGTGCCTGATAGGCGGGGTTCGCTGGGACATTACGCCTGAGATCGCCAGTGACATTTCGCGGGTGCTCAATCAGCTCGAAAAAGAGTGGACCGCCGCGGCAAAAGCTGTGCAGGGCGACCGGAATCTGCAGAAACGGACCAAGGGGGTAGGAGTCGCAGACCCCGCGCTGGTCAAGAACATGGGGTTGGTAGGCCCGATGGCACGCGCTGCGGGAGTTCCCCTGGACTGCCGGCGCGACTTTCCATACGCGGCCTACGACGAGGTCGACTTCAGTGTGGTGACGCAATCCGGATGCGATGTCTGGTCGCGCGTGCTGGTACGGGTTCTGGAGGTCTTTGAATCCATCCGGATTATTCGACAGTGCCTTGAATGGATGCCCGACGGGCCGATCCAGTTGAAGCTGGACGGCGAGTTGCCACCGGGTCGGATCGGTCTCTCTTCGGTAGAAGCACCAAGAGGTGAGTCTCACCATTTTGTGGTGACCGGGGAAGAGAACCGGCCGCGGCGGTGGCGCGTAAGGGCGCCTACGTATCAGAACCTGCAGGGTATTCCCGCGATGATCAAGGATCAGCAGCTGGCGGATATGACGATTTCTCTGGGAAGCATTGATCCCTGTTTCTCATGCACCGACCGACTTGAGATCATCGACATTCGCTCCGGCGATGTTCGAGTGTATTCACAGCAGGAACTGGTGAGTATGGCGAGGGGATTATGACCGAGACTGCCCTTTGGTCAATTGTGAAGGGGATTGCTAACACGATCCTGGTGCTGGCTGCGGCGCCTTTTTTCGAGGGGCTGATCCGGAAAGTCACCGCGCGGATACAGTCACGGCAGGGTCCTCCTCTGTGGCAGCCGTATCTCGATATCCTGAAGCTGCTCGGCAAGGAAGACATCGAGTCGGGCGAATCCCCGCGGGTGCAGCGCCTGGGCGCATATCTGTCGCTGGCTGGCGTTTTGACACTGGCCTGGTTTGTCCCGATGGGAGCGAGCGCCCCCTTGGTGCAGGCCGGTGATGCAATTGTGGTGATTTACCTGTTGACGCTTTGTGGCGTGTCGACGCTGCTCGCTGGTCTGGCGGCTGGATCGACCTACTCGGTCGTCGGAGTGAGCCGTGAAATGATGGCGATGCTGACCCTGGAGCCTCTTCTCGCAGTGGCGGTGATTATTGGCGCCGTGGAAGCCGGGTCGCTCCGCTTGGACGGGATCCTGGAAGCTTCGATCTATTCTCTGACTGCCTGGCCACTTGCCGGCCTGTTGATGATGGTGATTTTGCTCTTCTCCCTGCAGGCGTTTGTTGGGAGAGTACCCTTTGATATCGCGGAGGCCGAGACGGAAGTCATGGAAGGGCCACTGATGGAATACTCCGGCCCGAAACTTGGCCTTTTCAAATACGCGCAAATGAGCAAGCTTTTCGTGTATTGCGCCCTTATCGTCGGGTTGTTCTTTCCCTGGGGGAGCGACTGGCCATATCCGCTTGCCCTCATGGCGCTTTTGGCGAAGATTGCGGTTCTAGTCCTGCTGGTGACCGTCGTAGGGGCGACGCATGCACGCTACCGGATCGACCAGGCGATCAGGTATTACGCCACGCTCTTCGTGCTGTCACTGGTCGCGCTCACACTGGCGCTGGCAGGTTTCTAGGGGTTCGGTACTATGATCAGCAAACTGAGAGAGGCTGTTATCTGTTTGAAAGCAGGAAGGGTCACTCTGCCGTATCCGTTTGCGGCCGAGCCGGTTCCCACGCGCTACCGCGGGCGTCCGATTTTCGACGGCAACAAATGCATCGGTTGCGGCGGATGTGCCAACAACTGCCCGGCCCGAGAGATTCTCATCGCTGATGTCTGCCAGGAAGTCAGGGTCATGCGCTACCTGGGGCAGAGATGCACGTACTGCGGCCGCTGTGCTGATGTGTGTCCCGAGCAGGCGATAACGATGAGTCCCGAATTCGAGACGGCCACCAACGACAAGGCTGATCTTCAGCAGGAACTGCACGTCTTCATGGGAACCTGCCAGAGATGCGGCCGCTGCTTCACTCCGCCGAGCGTCTTGGAACAGTTGATGATGAAGGGTTATCGAATGGATGATCTGTCGACCGGGCGATGGGTTTATAAGTCGAGCACCTTTTTGCCGGCCGAGGGAAGCGCCGACGTGGAGATAGAACTGGATTAAGAGAAATCTATGCTCAGGAAATTCTGCCGGAAGGCCTTTCAGAAGTCGATTTGGGTCTATCACGCCAACAGCGGTGGATGTAATGGATGTGACATCGAGGTTTTGAACGTCCTCACGCCGTACTACGACGTAGAACGATTCGGTATCAAGCTGGTCGGCTCACCCCGTCACGCGGACGTCATGTTGTGCCAGGGCCCTGCCTTGAGATCGACGGCCAAAGCGCTGGAACGGGCTTATCAGGCCATGCCTGCCCCAAAACTCGTTTTTGCCATCGGCTCCTGCGCGTGCGGCGGTGGTATTTGGTACGACAGTTACAGCGTGATTGGTCCGGTCGATTCGGTTATACCTGTTGATTTCTACGTGCCCGGCTGCCCTCCGCGGCCCGAGGCGATCATATACGGAGTGGCTGTGGCGTTAGGGCTTGTCGACAAGAAAGTTGCTCCGATCAAGCTGAAACAACTCGAATTCCCAATCCCGCGTTACCACCCGGAAGACTTCGAGTGTAAGGACGGAATGGTCGTCTATCGAAAACTCGAGAGGATCTAGCGGTTCAAGCGCGTTGTTGTGGCTCGACTCTGGGATCGCAGTCACGATGAGTCCGCGGTAGCCCCGATGCCGTCAATCAGCTTCCAGAATTGGGGTGATCGGCGGTCGTTCCCCTACACGCAGTCCCGAATTCTGCGATCATAAGCTCGGAGGAGTTTCCTTTTGCACGAAATGGGTATTGCGATGAACCTCTACCGGACGTGCCGGGCAGAGGTCGAGAAACATGGCTCGGGCCGGATGCAGAAAGTCCGCGTTGCAATTGGAGAGTTATCGGCGATCGACCCCGAATTGCTGCGATTTGCCTGGGAAGCGACCGTGGAAAACTCCGATGCGGGTTGTGAACTTGAAGTTGATTGGCGACGGGCTGTTCAGTACTGTCCGCAATGCGAGGCGATCAAGCCACGAGCAGAGAACTCCTGGCTGATGATCTGCCCAGACTGCGGCAGTCCCCTACGTGTGGAAGGCGGTTACGAGCTTGATTTGCTCGAGATTACGTTCGAGTCAGAGTCTGATAGCGGGGAAAATCCAGCATGAGTCAGATTGAGGTCAACCGCCGGTTGTTGAGTGAAAACGACCAGGCGGCGCAGTTTTTGAGAGATAAATTCCGTCGATCCGGAACGCTCGTCGTGAATCTTATTTCTTCGCCCGGGTCGGGCAAGACCACACTTCTGGAAGCTACTGTCGCCAGGATGGCAGGCGATTATCGCCTGGCAGCCATCGAGGGCGATATAGCGACCGAGAGGGATGCCGAGCGATTGCGGCGTCAGGGCATCCCAGCCCGTCAGATCGTCACTGGGGGCGCCTGTCACTTGGATGCACGCCAAGTCAAAGCGGAACTGGAGAAGGGGGATTGGGGCGATCCGGACATTCTGTTTATCGAAAACGTCGGGAATCTGGTCTGCCCTACCTCCTACGATCTGGGAGAAGATTTCAAAGTCGTGGTGCTTTCGGTGACCGAGGGTGATGACAAGCCGTTCAAGTACCCAGGCATTTTCGCACGCGCCTGGATTTCGGTCATCAGCAAGATCGACCTTCTTCCTTACGTCGAATTTGATGTGGACGCGGTGAGGGCACAAGTGCGGGCGCTGAGCTCGGAGGCTCGTTTACTGTTGACCTCGGCCAGAACCGGGGAAGGTGTCGACGAGTGGTGCGCTTTGCTGAGCGAGAGGGTGAAAGAGAAGAAAAGGCGCTGAGGGTCCAATCCACGCAAGAGACCTGTATTTTGATTCATGAAGCTCCAAACCAAGATCAACATCGGAATCATCTCTGTCTTCCTGATTCTCGGGGCCTCGATGGCGGTGCTGACCTTCAAATGGCAGAACGATCACGCCATAAAAGCCGCCGAGAATCGGGTCCGTCTATATATCAAGGCCGGATGGGAGATCTATAACAGCAAGATCGAGCGGATACAGGCTACGTTGAAGGTTCTCGCCGAAGACCAGAGACTGCGGCGACTGTTGCACGACCAGTCCGACCAACGGCTACTTCAGGAAGTCGTGAGCGAACTGCAGGTGGTCCGCTCCGAGCAGAACATGGACATCCTTAACGTGCTTGATCGTTCCGGGCGGGTTTTGCTGCGAGCCCGCCACCCGGAGCTGCGATTCGACACCGTGACAGACGATCCCATGATTCGGCGGGTGATTGCGGAAAAACAGAGTTGCGGTGGCACGGTTCTGCTCGACCAGAAAAGGCTCGAGGCGGAAGGAAATGATCTGGCGGAGTGGTGTCGACGTTATAGCGCCGGGGAAACCGCGGGAATGATGACCGGCGCCGCGGTACCGATTCTGAGCAACGGTCGGCTAATCGGTATTATCCAGATGGGCAACCTGTTGAACGGTTCGGTCGAGAAGGTCGACCGGATCCGTGATTCGTTGTTCGAGAACGAGCACTATGACGGAAAGCCGGTTGGGACAGCGACCGTTTTCATGGGAGACCTCCGCATTTCAACCAATGTGCTTGACGAAAATGGCAGGCGGGCAATCGGTACCAGGGCGTCGCCGGAGGTGGCCGAACAGGTGCTCCGCAAAGGGTTGCCGTGGAACGGACGGGCGCTGGTAGTAAATGCTTGGTACCTCTCGCAATACGTCCCTATTCGTGATCCTGACGATCGTGTGATCGGGATGCTTTACATTGGTTCTCTCGAAAAACGCTACCTGGACCAGCGCTCACGGGCCATCTTTATGAATCTGGCGATGGTCTTCGGCGGAATGATCCTGGCCATGACCGTGTTCTTTTGGATCATGAGAACCATTTTGAGTCCGATCCGCCGCCTTCACCTGGCGACCCGCAGGTTATCGAAAGGGAATCTGACGCACCGAATCGAAGTGAAATCCAGGGACGAAATCGGCGAGTTATCCGAGTCCTTCAACCATATGACGCAGCAATTACTCGAGGATCAACTGGAGATCCAGGAAAGCCAGGCTGAGCTGGAACGGAGGAATCACGAGCTTCGAGTAACGAACCGTAACTACATGGAGTTGCTTGGTTTTGTCTCCCACGAGCTGAAGTCGCCGCTGGGATCCGCCATACTCGGTGTTTACTCCATTAAGGACGGCTACCTGGGGCCGGTTTCGGAGGCGCAACAAAGAATTCTCGCAAGCGTCGCCTCGAGCCTGGATTATCTGAACGAGATGATTAAGCACTATCTGGATCTCTCCAGGTTGGAAAAAGGCGAGTTGAGGGTCAATAAGCAGACGGTCAGGTTCAAGGAAGAGATCATGGCGCCTTCGATCCAGGGGCTGATGCCGGCGCTGGAGGACAAGCGGATGATCCTTCAGAACGAAGTTCCCGATGATTTTCTGTTGTCTTGTGACCCGCAGTTGATGAGGATTGTCTTCGAAAACCTGCTGTCGAACGCCGTAAAGTACGGGAGAGTCGGGGGCAGAATTCAGATTGACGCCGTGCAATGCGGTGACGAGTCGATCTGGCACGTTATGAATGAAGGTGACGGAATTCCGGCCGATAAGCTGGGCTTGCTGTTTCAGAAGTTCAGCCGGATCGATCCGCCTAAGAACGGGAAGAAGGGTACCGGACTCGGTCTTTATATATGCAAAGAGATCGTTGAACAACACGGAGGAAAGATCAGCAGTGAATCGGTCGAAGGCGAGTGGACCCGGTTCACGGTTGCTCTTCCCGCAGACGCAACCATTCAAGAGAAGGCCCAACATGACCAAAACAAAAGCCAAGATCCTGGTAGTGGATGATGACGTTCAACACGTCGACACGGTGAAAACACTTCTGGAAAGCGTGGGGTACAGCGTTGATTACGCCTACCTCCCGGAAAAGGCAATCGAGAAGGCCAAGGCGGCGCCTCCGGACCTGATCCTGCTGGATGTGATGTTTGCAGGCCCTCCGGGACCCGACGGCGTTGAGACCTCACGGCGCATCCATGCTGACGCTGAACTGAAAAAGATACCGGTGATAATCCTGTCGGGTGTCCGCAAGGTTCTCGATCTGCCGTTCAGGCTGGAACCGGATGACGAATGGATGCCGGTAAAGGCATTTCTTGAAAAGCCGATAAAGCCCGACCAGCTCCTTTCAGAAATCGCCAAGGCACTGGGGTAAAAGGCGTTGAGGAGGGAGGGCCTAGCCCGGATTTCTCACAACCGAACGCTCGGCGGGCAAATTGACCGTTTTTGGGGGGCTGGAAGGGGGACGACGAGCCTCTCGGCTTCTTCTGCTTGCTCCGGAAGAACAGACCAGTCCCCCGGGAGCCGGGTGGAGGCGAAATCGCCCGGCT
>DAOTAI010000264.1:0-7109 GCA_035593865.1 Acidobacteriota bacterium | reverse complement strand
CTGGGATCTGGCGGATGTCACTCCGGAAGCCCTGACACGGGAACTGCAAAAGCTCTCTGATTCCGACTGCTTCCTGACTTGGAACCTCGAGGCGCCCAAAAACTACTACAAAGGTGACGCGGGCAGGTGCCTGGGGCATTGCTGGAACCTTGGACTGGCGGGGCGCTTGCCGACAGGTGAAAATCCGATCGACCTTTTACTCGAGGCCAGTGCTCACGACTACGAATCGGACAAGCCAAGCTACGCGAATTTCGAGAGTCATGCCCTGATTCACGAACTCAACGGGGCGGTTTTTTATACTCATCCTCTTCGATTCTGGATGGGCACGTGGGGTGGGCAAGGCATCTATCCGAAGCGTGAGAACATGCGGGTCTCGAACATGGCAGTAGAACTGCCGCTGGATGTACTGGTCGGGCCGACCTTCGATGGCCTGGACGTTATCACCGGGAGCCGCGAGAACGAAGCCGACGAGAAAGCCTTCAAGCTGTGGGCGATGCTTTTGAACAAAGGATATCGACTGGCGGCGACCGGATCGTCCGATTCCTGCTTTGACCGCCCCAATGGCGCCGTTCCAGGCATCACTCGGGTTTATACTTACCTCCCCGACGGTTTCAGCCTTCAGGGTGTTACGAAGGCGACGGCAGCCGGCCGAACCTTTGTGACGACGGGCCCGCTTCTATTGGCTGCTCTTGACGGACAGCCTCCAGGCACTCAATTGGAGGCCGATGGCTCGCCCAGGAATCTCGAGATAGAGGTGTGGGCTTCGGGAGAAGATAAAGACGGACTCAAGAAACTCGAAATCGTACGCAATGGCATCGTGTGGAAGCAACTGACCTTGACGGGTCGATATCAGCGCTTACAGGTGCCGATTCAGGAGCACGAGAATGCCTGGTATTGTGCCCGGGTCTATGGGCAGGATGAACGGCGTCAACGAGCGATCAGCGGGGCCTTTTTCCTGAATCGGCCTGGATTTCGTACGCCTCCCCCGGCGGTGGTCAAAGCGCGGGTAAGAATCGTCGATGCCGTATCCGGCCAGCAGCTGTCTGGAGTAGCCGAGGTGGTGTTCCACAAAGGACCTTTGGTGGTTGACTCGGGCGAAAGTCACGTCGTTAAAGGGGAAGCGACGCTGACGATCCCGGGGACAGCCCGTTTGAGGGTCAGCGTGCCAGGTTATACCCCCGTCACGCTGAGTCCTTTTCTGGACAATCCGGAACTGGTGACATTGGTGACGAGTTTGACCGCCGACGACCTGCTGGAGTGGGCCACCTTTGAGCGTATTCGCGATTTGCTGGGTAGGGTAGAGCTGACGTTCAGGCTGCAAAAGCAAGACGACTGATCGACCCCCTTGTATACTGCGATGTGAGGAAGCCAAATGCGAAAGAAAACGGGATCGGTAGTCTGTCCCTCCTGTGGAATGCTGGTAGGGGTTAATGACGCGGAGTGTCTCAACTGTGGACGAAAGAACCCCGGGCTTTGGGGATATGCTCCTTTGCTTCGTCACTTGACCGATCTTCCGTTCTCGCAGATCGTGATTTACACCTGCGCGCTGCTCTATCTTGCCATGCTTCTGTTTTCGCCCGGATCCATCCGGATGGGCGGGCTTTTCAGCATGTTCTCACCTGGCAGCGCCAGCCTGTTCGTCTTCGGAGCGAGTGGTTCGGTGCCGGTATTCGTGTATGAGCGATGGTGGACTCCGCTGAGCGCCACGTGGCTGCATGCCGGGCTTCTTCATATCCTGTTCAACATGATGTGGGTTCGGGATCTTGCGCCTGTGATCGCCCATCTGTACGGGACGAGTCGAACCGTTATTATCTTTACTGTCTCGGGTGTATCGGGTTTTGTGGTAAGCAGCCTCATGGGCTTTTTCTTCCCGTTTCTGCCCCGGTTTCTGAGCGGCGCCCAGCTCACTGTCGGCGCCTCCGCTTCCATTTTCGGCCTGCTGGGCGCGTTGATGTACTACCAACGCCGTGCTCCCTCACGTCTCATTGGAGCACAGGCGGCTGGGTTTGCCGTTGTGATGCTGGTGTTCGGCTTGATTATGCCGGGCATTGACAACTGGGCCCACCTCGGCGGACTGGGGGGAGGCTTCCTCAGCGCCAAATGGATGAACCCGCTGCTGCCCGAGCGGGGCAATCACGCCATCCTGGCCGTTATCTGCCTGGCGGCGAGTGCGGTTGCGATCATTCTGTCGTTTGTCACGGGACTGAAGTACGTTTGAGGAGCGGGCGCCGAGGGAGATGCCCAGCGAGACTACCGACGGGGGTGGCACAGTCTTTGGGCAGTTAGGCGGTTCTCAGCGCTTTGACCGGGTCGATCCTTGCGGCGCGGTTTGCCGGGAGCAGGCCGGCAACAACACTGAACACCAGGGCGAAGGCAATGACCCCCAGGATCAGCCAGGCCGGATAGGCGAAAAGATCAGGCACCTCGGTCATGTTGTTCTCAAGAAAATAGCTCGAAATAATACGATGGGCCAGCCGAGTCAAAAGCCACCCGGCAATCAGTCCTCCCACCCCGCCTGCCAGCCCGATCAGTGCCGCTTCGAAAAGGAAGATCCGCCGGATGTCACCGTCTGTCCCCCCGATGGCCTTCATCGTTCCGATCATTTGCATTCTCTCGAGTACCGACATGATCAGGACATTGGCGATTCCAAGCGACGCGACCACCAAGGCAATACTGCCGAGGACCGAGAAGATGGTCTCGAGGATCAGAAAGGCCTGCTTTAGTTTGTCCATTTCGTCGATCAGTGAGAAAGTGTTGGCACCCCAGCTCTCAACTACCTCGCGGACTTTCTCCACCTGCCCGGGATGGCTGACTCGAACCTCAATCAACCCGTATTCCCGTTCTCGAGTTTCAAGCCCGCCTCGCAGAGTGGTGAGAGAGCCGGTGCTGGCCGGGTTCCTGATCCAGAGAGCGCGGGCAACGTCCAGGGGAATGACGGTGCCGCCGTAGAAGGTTCCTCCGCGGCTTGCTGGAAGCATCGGCAGAACCCCGACGATTAGGAACTTCTCGGTGATGGTCTCAATGGGTAAATCATCTTCGCTCCTTACAGCACGGAACTGATCCGTCCGCAACTCGATCGTCTTGCCGACAGCGCTTTCGACTTCCTTAAATCCCAACATCTGGGCTACGCCCTGGGACAAGACGATTTCCTTGCCGTGACGACTGCGCAAGAAACGTCCCGCTGAAATCTTGGAGTAGGGCGCCTGGTGTCCCAAGACTGGCAGAGCGCCGCGGATCCAGCCCAGATAACGGTTGTTGCCGTTTTGCAATTCGACCGGAAGCCTGATGTCCGGCTGGACGCTCTCTACGAACGGAAGTTGCGATACACGCTCAACCAAACTGTCGTTCAGAGGCAGCCGTTTTTGATTACCCGGTCTTGCCGAGTTCCCCTCTCGCACTCGCGTCAAATACTGACTTTGTTCAGGACCGAGCACGCGGAAACTGCGCAGCAGGTCCTGCATCCGCAGACTTCCCAAAGTCTCGGCGCGCAGACCAGCGCCAAAACTCAACATCGCAAACAGCGTAGCGATGGCGATCGTGACTCCAAGGCCGGTCAACACAAATCGCAGTTTTGCCTGCCGGAGATTGTCAAAAGAAATCCGAAAGGTATCAAGCCAGGGCATTCAAAATTCCCCTGTCACAAGCCGACCGTCTTTCAAGACAACAAGACGATCCGCGTATTGAGAGATCAAATCGGTCTCGTGACTGATGCAAATGACGGTCCGCCCTTCTTCGTTCAGGCGTCTCAGCACCAGGAAAATTTCCTCTGAAGTCCGACTGTCAAGGTTTCCTGTCGGCTCGTCAGCCAGAAGAAACCGAGGATTGTTGGCCATCGCTCGGGCTATAGCGACTCGCTGCTGTTCGCCGCCCGAAAGCTCTGCCGGTCGGTGATCCGCCCGGTCGGCAAGCCCTACCTGAGCGAGCAGCTGCATAGCCCGTTCGTGACGCGGCTTTGCCGAGACGCCGGCAAAGGCCAGCGCCAAAGAGACATTCTGAAGTGCGGTCATCGTGGGTATCAGGTAAAACGACTGAAATACGATTCCAACCGCTTCGCGACGATGACGAGCCAGTGCATCAGAATCGAGATCCGAAAGGTTTTGATTACCGAACCAGATCGCCCCGGAAGACGGCCGGTCTAATCCGGCGAGGAGGTTCAAGAGCGTGGACTTCCCCGAACCGGAACGGCCTACGATACCGAGGAAGCAGCCGGCCGCTACTTCCATTGAAACACAATCGAGAGCCTTCACGGTCCTCGCCCCCATACGGTATTCTTTGCTGACAGCCTCGACCCTGAGATCCGCGAGCCCGGTCCCGTGAGATAATGGGACAGCCATGAGCACTGCGCTCCTTGTCCTCTCGGCTCTCTTATTGTCCCATAATAGCGGCGTTCGGACCTACCGGGATGTCCGTTATTTTGACGGGTCGGACGCCCATCCGACTAAGCATCTTCTAGACCTTTACCTTCCTGCCCGGGGAAGAAGCTTTCCGCTCGTCATTTTTGTGCATGGCGGCGCCTGGACCCGAGGAGACAAGGCTGCGTATTCCAACGCTTACCAGCAGCTGGGCGAGGCGATCTCGAACCGAGGTATGGGAGTGGCCGTCATCAACTACCGTCTGTCCCCGGAAGTCGTCCACCCGGAGCACGCTCGCGATGTAGCGAGGGCAGTCGCCTGGCTCTACAGTCATAGCGAGGAGTATGGCTGGTCCCGGAACAGGCTTTTCCTGGTGGGCCATTCCGCGGGAGCACACTTGTCCGCCCTCGTCACCGTCAAGCCCGATTACCTTAAGGCGTTCGGGCTTACCCCAGGCGTAATCAGGGGTGTCGTAGGAATCAGCGGCGTTTACGATCTAACCCTGGGAGGTGTCACCGCTCGCATGCTCTATGAACCGGTCTTCACCTCAGACCCTCGCACTCTGGCTGAGGCTTCGCCCGCCCAGGGGCTGAAAGGAAGAACTCCGCCCTTTCTGCTTCTTTACGCAGAAAACGACTACCCATCGCTTGACATTCAGGCCCGGCGGTTTGAAAAGGCCTTGAAGAAGGTTGGGAGCCAAGCCCGTACCGAGATGATTCCCGGCCGGGACCATGTCAGCATAGTCGCCGGACTCATGCGTGAGGGCGATCCGGTTCGCGCCCTGGTTATGGATTTTGTGAACCAGTAAGACTGCACGAACCGAGAATCGGTCCCCGGCCGTGAACCGAAAATCAACTCGTTACAACGCGGCTGGTTGGGCCGCTTCGACAGAAACCTCTTCGAGTTTTCCGGTTTTTACATCGTAAATGAACCCCCGGACAGGCACGTTTGCCGGAATCCACGGGTGGGATTTTATCCGCTGGACCTGTTCCCGCACGTGGCGCGCCAAATTGCTGAAGGCATGGAAATGCTGGGGATACTCGGCCTCTTTCCCGGTCTTCTGGGATAGCTTCTGCTTCAGTTCTTCGTCTTTGAAAGTCAACATCCCGCAATCCGAGTGATTGATGATCATGATCTCCTCGGTCCCGAGAAGATGAAGCGAGATGACCAAGGATCGCAAAGCGTCCTCCGTGGCGTGTCCCCCGGCATTGCGGATGATGTGCGCTTCTCCTGTCTTAAGCCCAAGCATCGGTTCAATGGTCAATCGGGCATCCATGCAGGCCAACACGGCCAGTCGGCGGGAAGGCGGCATGGGGAGATGCCCGTAACTGAAACTCTGAGCGTACTCCCTGTTCGACGCCAATACGGCATCAGTGGTCTTCACAGCTGTTCCCTCCTGATTTTAGTTAATTGGTCGGATTACTCAAGAATCAGTATAGCAGAAGAGCGACTTTTCAGCGCAATCCGCGTGGATGAGTGGACAAAGTGGACGCAGTGGACCAAGTGGACAAAGTGGACCCAATCGATACGGTCAATTCTCCAAGCGGTAAACTTGGTCCACTGGGTCCACTTTGTCCACTAAGTCCACTTTTTCCTCGACTTGTGCCCGTCTTTCCTCCGATGGTATCCTGCCCGCAGGACCAATAATCAACGCCTCTCTTAGTTGCTTACTTTGGAGGACACCATGAAATGCTTCCTTCTGGTTTGCCTGCCGCTGATCGCGCTAATCGCGGTCGGGTTGGCCCAGCAACCCGCCCAGCAGCTCCCTCCCGTACTCGATCGCGAGCTGTTCTTTGGAGACCCGGAAATTATCAATGCTCAGCTGTCTCCAGACGGACAATACATCGCTTTCATCAAGCCCTGGAACAAGACCAGGAATGTCTGGGTGAAGAAGGCAGACGAGCCTTTCGAGAATGCCAAACTGGTTACAGCCGACACCAAACGGCCGATTCCGGGCTACTTTTGGAGCCGCGACGGGCGATACATTCTGTTTGTTCAGGACCAGGCCGGCGACGAGAACTACAACGTTTTCGCCGTCAAACACACCGATCCTCCGGCCCCCGGATCTCCGGCACCGCCGGCCCGGAACCTGACCGATGCCAAAGGTGTCCGGGCTCTGATCGAAGCCGTTCCCCGATCTGATTCGTCCGTGATCTACGTCGGTTTAAACGAACGAGACAAGGCTTGGCACGATCTCTACAAGGTCAACATCGAGACTGGCGAGCGCACCTTGATTCGTCAGAACACCGAGCGCTTGATCCGCTCGGTGTTCGACAACAAGGACCAACTTCGGTTAGTGGTGCGTGCAGCCGAGAACGGAGACACTGAAATCCTGCGGGTTGACCCGGACGGATTGAAGAAAATCTATTCGTGTAATGTCTTCGAGGAGTGTGAGCCCTTGCGCTTCCATAAAGACAACAAGCGCGTCTACTTGCGGACCAACAAGGGCGATGACATCAACCTGACACGACTGGTTCTCCTCGATCCCGCCACCGGGGAAACAGAGATGGTCGAGTCTGATCCGTCTGATCGGGTCGATCTCGGCGGGACCCTGTTTTCCGACCTGACCGACGAACTGCTCCTCACCATCTACAATGAGGACAAACCTCGCCTTTACTGGAAGGATAAGGACTACGAGGCTGACTATAACCGGCTGAAGAAACAACTGGGCGATAAACAGATTTGGTTTGGGTCGCGGACCAAAGATGAGCGCCAGTGGTTGATATCAGTCACTGGTGATACGGAGCCAGGCGAGAC
>DAOTAI010000263.1:0-7113 GCA_035593865.1 Acidobacteriota bacterium | reverse complement strand
TCTGCGGGTGATCGCCCGCCGGCCGGTGGTCAGCTTCGTGATGTTCGGTGACGGCGCGCTCGAATTCCTGAGCGCTGTGGAGGGCCAGCCAACGCTATAGTAACGGAGCTTATGCCAGTCAGGACCTGAGGGCATCGTTCGGGCTGTAAAGGTACACGCGCAGTTTCAAGGTTTTGCCTGTCATGTTCACGTCGAGCACCTCCACGAGCCTGCTGCTTTTCTGAATCCATTTCTCCGCAGGAGTCAGGTCTCTGTCGACTACAAACCACACTCGCCTCCCGCTCCCGTTCAGCGCGGCGTGATTGAAGTTGTCCAGATACTCGATCTTCTCCTGCAGGTAATACCGTCCCACTTCCGGGCGGCTGCAAACAACCAGATCGTCGGGTTGCTTTCGCTGGCGTACTAAGGCAAAGGCACTTTTCCAGTCGGTCCGATTACCGTTCTGGTACTGGAAGTAGAGAAGGCTGTTCCCCAGGGAATCCATAACCAACATAAGTAGAACGCCAGCAACAAAGATCTTCCCTGACTTCTTGACCTGGGCAGACAATTGCTGAACGGCTGTGACTGCCAGGAGAGCCCAGCAAGGCAAGGTAACAAAAACGTAGCGATCGACAGTAAACATGAAGGGAGAGATCAAAGTCAGGAGAATCACGGGAACGAGAGCGCCCAGCACCAGGAAGAGGCCAGTTCGACTCCGGGCCATAATCAGGCAGGCACCGCCGCACAGGGCCAGGACGCAGACTGGAAGCGTCAATCGATAGCAAATAGAGGAAAGCAGCCGGAAGGGACTGTGATTTGACTGGCCGACGAAGAGTGTAAAGATATCTCCGACGTTTGAGCTGTTGCGGACGACTTCCGCTTCAGTTGCGGGCGAAAAAAATACAACTCGAACAAAACCGGCGAGATCGTAGAGTCCGTAAAGGAGGAGCGGCAGCAGGAGAATTACCAGGTTTCTACGGTTTAGGCCAGGAGGTTTGGGAAAAGGTAAAAACCTGACCAATGCCAGATAGGACATTGCGACCGGAACGAAAAACAGAGCAGTCAGGCGTTCTCGGGCGGCAATCCCCAGCAGCAGCATGGCGGCAGCGACATACCAGGATCGATTCTTTTCTATTCCGAAAAAGAACACGAACAAAGCCAGGGTGTACAGGAGCATCAGCAAAGTATAAAAACGGACGTTTTGAGACCAGTAAAGGTGCCAAGGAGAAATCGCCAGCAGCAGACTTGCGAGCAGAGCGGGAACCACCCCCAGGAGCTTCCTGAAAGGAAAATAGAGGATCGGGATCGAGATAACGCCGATCAGGGCCGGCGCCAATCGGGCGCTCCATTCGTTGACGTCAAATACCGCCAATGCAGCACCGATTGAAAGGTGGGAGAGCGTGGTTGTTCCATTTACCTGGTTGAGGGCTGCTAGAGATCGTGTCAGCTCGAATATCTCATCAATCCAGAAGCTCCATTCGCCCAGGTTATAGAACCGCAGAACGGCGGCAAGCAGAGTGATAACGGCCAGACCGAAATACTGAAGGGATAAGCGGTTTTCCAGATTTTCCATATTGGCTGACTGCAGTCGGGCGGGCATAAGATTTGAGTCGGTTGACGGTTACAATCATCATCAGCGACGTCCGAGCTGGAGGAACTCGGGTTTGTCAGTCAAGAGGCGGGCCAGGTGCCGATTAAAAACCTCCACGCCCGCCTGGTTCAGATGGTGTCCGTCGTAAAAATGCATCCTGTCCTGAAGAGCGAGAAGTTGGTTGAAGTTATAGTAGGCGTCACACAAGGACCTTGCGTATAAGGACTGGAAATACGCATCCATGACTTCGTTGTTAGAGTATGAATGGTAGTACGGTGCACTCACGGGAGCCCAGACGAGAATTACGGCTATCTGTCGGTCTGTCAGTCTTCTAAGAACTCGTTCAAAAGCCTCGATCTGGTAGGAGACTGGCTTCCATTCTCGTTGTTTGGGTAGCTCAGGATCTCTATAGTCGCTCGCAACACGCTCCACAAATCCGCCCGGGATGTACTGATCCGTGCCCCTCCTCTCCTTCTCCCTGAAATCATCATCAAGCGACAGGGCATTCCGAAAGAGGCCATACAACAGCGTGTTGAAGATTCTAATGTTCTTCAGTTGCAGCGCCATTTTGATGGTCCGGATGTCGATCTCGTCATTTGCAATCAGATCAAGCCCCGATTCAACGCCATCAGCTTGAAGAATGCCTGGGTGCACTTCAAAAACAACAGTCTTGGGTTTGAGCGAATCGAGGTACCTGTCGACCAGGATTTCCGTCTGAATCGGTGTCTGAGCGCTGGATCCCAATACGAAGGATTTCAGCCCTATCTGACTGAATATCCGCGGATCAAACCCGCGATAAGCGTGTGATGATCCGATAAACAGCACATCCACCGCTCCGTACGACTTAACCTCTCTCAAACGCGTATGTAAATGTCCGGGTGAACCCAGTGCGAAGTTGACGTTTTTCATCAAGGAAGGGAAGAGCAGGGCGCCGAGCACCAGGCCGATGAAATAGAAACAGGCTGTAAAAACGGCGAATCTTGCTGTGGTTCGAATAAACGTCTTCAGTTCTTCTGTCTGAGTGCGTGACAAGGCATCCTCCGGTCAGATAACGCTCGACTTGAGGGAGATAGCGAAATCAGCATCAGAACTGGAAATAAATAAAAGGGGTCTCAGAAGTCGGCATAGCGATTCCAAGAATCAGGATGACCACCGAATAGACAGCCCAGCGCAATGGTCTGGACGGCAGGAATTCACGGATTTCAAGAGCATGTTGTTTGTCTCGTTGTAACCACTCAACCAAGAAGAAAAGCCCGATTCCGAGGATGAGTGCCGCAGGCAACACTTCCGGCACAGATAAGGCGCTTCTGCTCAACATCCGGCTTAAGCTACCCAAAGCCTGTCCCACGCTCTCTGCCCGGAAGAAAACCCAGGCAATGTTGGTCAGCAGAAAGGTTGCGCCTATCTGGAGAACTTCCTTTCCGCGTGGCAGTATTCGTCCCTCAGCAGGAATGTCGGTGTGCTGGTGATTTTTCTCCAGCAGGAGGAGTGGAAGAAAATAGACGGCATTAAGAAAACCCCAGACAACAAATGTCCAGTTGGCGCCATGCCAAAGGCCGCTCAACAGGAAGACGGCGAAGACATTGGCTACTTTTCTTCCGGAGGCCACCCGGCTTCCGCCAAGGGGCACATAAACGTAGTCCCTGAACCAAGTAGACAGAGAAATGTGCCATCTCCGCCAAAACTCGGCGATGTCGCGTGAGAAGTAGGGGTATTCGAAGTTGCGCATCAGGTCAATCCCAAACAGGCGGGCCGACCCGATTGCTATGTCGGAATAGCCAGAGAAATCGCAATAGATCTGAACTGCGAAAAGGAAGGTCCCCAACCAGAGAGTGCTACCGGAATAGTCCGTCCAGTTGGCGTAAATTTCGTTCACATAAATGGCGCAGCTGTCGGCGATGAGGATTTTCTTGAAAAACCCCCAAAGGATCTGCCTCATCCCGTCTACGGCTTTTCGATAGTCGAAGGTTCGGGGGTTGCAAATTTGCGGTAGCAGATTGGTCGCTCGTTCAATGGGCCCGGCGACGAGTTGAGGGAAAAAGCTGACAAAAGCAAGAAAAGCGATCAGGTCTTTAGTTGGCGCGAGCTTCCTTCTATAGACGTCAATTGTATAGCTCAGGGTCTGGAACGTGTAAAAGCTGATCCCGACGGGAAGGATGATGTCCAGTCTGGCATCACCCACAACGTAGCGTAACCCCGGTGAGGCGTGCAGCAGGGAATCAATGAAAAAGTTGTAATACTTGAAGAATCCCAGTATTCCGATATTGGTGACAATACTGAGCCAAAGGAACAACTTGCGATGCAGATCGCGCGTGAATTTGCCAAGTGCAAGCCCTGCTCCATAATCGATCAGCGAACTGAGGATAATCAGCGAAAGGAAGCGCCAGTCCCAACAGGCATAGAAGTAATAGCTGGCGGCGACGAGCCAGAGATTCTGCCACTTAAGGCGCCTGGGGAATACGAGCCAGTAGATAAGGAAGACGAGAGGCAGGAAGACCGCGTATGCAAGGGAGTTGAAAAGCATAACTCCGACTTGTCTTCACAGGCGAGATCGCGGTCTGCCTCAGACGCCGGCCGCGACACGGCTGCGATGGTGAATTCTCTTCGTCCTGCTCGCTTTACGTCAATTAGTGCAGTTTACGGATAAAGGCCGGCTCTGCCGATTGGCCTTTCGGAAATAGTCAAGTGTCAGTTGAAGCCCGTCTTCCAGTGAAACTCGAGGGCTCCAGCCCAGCTGCTCCAAGGCCCGACGCCCATCCAGGCTGATCTTGCTGACCTCGCCCTGTTTTGGCTCACCGTAGCGCGGGGAATATGGATACCCCGCAAACTGGGCAAGCAATTGAAAGATACGGTTCACCGAAGTGCCGACACCGCTCCCGATGTTAAAGATCCCCCCGTCTCCTCGGTTAAGGGCCAGAAGATTGGCCTGCACGACGTCCGAGACGAAAACAAAATCACGCTCCTGCTCGCCGGTTCCGTTAATAGTTGGAGGGGCATCGCCATGTAGTATCTGGTTGGCGAAAATTGCCACCACTCCAGCCTCCCCGAACGGGTTTTGCCGCGGCCCATAAACGTTCGGATAGCGCAGGATCGTGTATTCGAGACCGAAGTTGGCCCGGTAGAGGTAGAGATAGTGCTCCAGAGCATGCTTGCTGGCGCCATAGGGATCCAGAGGGTGCACCGGATGGTCCTCGGTTACCGGCAAGAATTCAGGCTCTCCGTAGACGGCGCCTCCCGTCGACGCGAAAAGCACTTTGCGAGTTCCGAACTTTCGGCAACATTCGAGCAGGTTCAGCGATCCAAGTATGTTTACGTCGGCGTAGAGGACAGGAACCTCCAGTGATTCTCGAACGTTGGCCTTGGCTGCCTGGTGACAGACCACCTCGGGCAGTTCGTTCTTAAAGACCTCGGCCAACGATGCGGCTCGAATGTCAATCTGGTAGAACCGGGCACCCGCCGGGATGTTTTCCCGAAACCCGGATGAAAGGTCGTCAACGATACTGACCTGATGTCCCGCGTCCAACAACGCTTCAGCAATATGTCCACCTATAAATCCGGCCCCGCCCGTTACCAGGACGTTCATTCGAAGATTCCTTTCTCGTGAGATATCTGTTGTCGTGGTGAGCGACGCACCTGGATAAGGCTGCGTCCCTGTCCTTTTTATCGCAAATTCTCTTTTTGCATCCGGGCGAGCGCGATCAATCCCCCGGTGAACAGCCAAAAAAGGATACTGGCTCTGAAACCCATGAGGCCGATGTTGTACAGAAACGGCAGTATCCAGTCTCCCAGCATCCCGCTTGCCAGGCTGGCTGCCAAACCGCCGAGAGTCCCGTACACGTAAGCTCGCTCAAATCCCCCCTTTAGCTTCCGCAGGCGCCAGCCCATCCGGCCAGTCTCGAACGCAAACCAGAGAAAGAACAGAAGCCCCAGGATCCCGGTTTGAGCGAGCACGTCGATATAGTTGTTATGCGAGTTGAAGGGAACGTACCATCCGAGAATCGGGTACTGGGCCGCGTAGAATCGGTAGTTCGCAGGACCTACGCCAAGGAGAGGATTGACCGTGATGATCTGGCCGACGATTTTCCAGCCTTCCAAGCGAGTGAGCAGGCTGTAGTTTTCGGTGCCCTGCACGGCCGTCACCCAAGTCCAGAACCAGGGAGTGACGGCGCCGATGCTCAGAAGGGTTAGAAGTAGAATCCATCTTCTCGAAAGAAGGGCAACAACCGTGCCCATCGCGACGAGTGGCGGAAGCCAGCCGGACACCCAGCTGGGCCTGAGGAAAATGCCCCCGATCACTACCGTGAGAGCCATCAGCAACAGAAGAACTCGAAGGGCTTTCCGCAGATCCCGGTTCAGGAGCGCTTGGCTGAAACTCAGGGCCGCAACCCAGGTCCACAGGAGGCAGCCAGTCGCCCCGATGGGGATCCAGGGGCGCAATGGCGGTATGAACATCGCTGCTACATAGAAGCCCCCGATTGCGAGAAACAGCCAGGTCATCCGCTTCAAGGAGAGAACATCCGGAATGCGGTGGGCGGCCAGAAAGAAAACACCGGCGGACGCAAGAAAAATGGCTGTCTGCGCCACCTGCGCGTCGATAGAAGCGGGAGGAACCGGAAACCAGGGGTATTGCCCGATCAGGAAGGACATGACCGCTACACAACAGAAAGCGATCAGAGCGTAAACAGGCCGGAAAGGAAGCGGGGAAAAGGGCGCTCGCTGTAAAATCCCAACTCCTATCCACAAGGCCACCAATGCGAGCGCGACGAACATTCCCGCGTTGAGTTCCGAACGCCGTGTGAGCATGATCCCCCACGGCGCCAGCAGGCAGGCCAGGATAAGGGCCATAAGACCGAGGTCAGGCCGGCTCTGTCCTATCGAGATCACCGCCAATCCCACCAGGCAGGCCAAGATTGCGAGCACGATCAGCAGGTAAGTCTCGAAAGAGACAACCAGTGACAATACCAGGAGCACGCCTCCGGCGCCCAGGATCGCAGCGTGATGGCGGCTTGGCCTCCAATTGGATAATGTTTTTGTTAGAGCCGTAGACAAGGCATTACTCCACGTAACCGAGAGCTTTTAAACGTCGCAGCACTTCCGGGCTCGTCCGCCAATGCCCAGCCGTCTGTCCCGCCTCACGAGCCACCCGTTCGAGATGGGCTGACAACTCCTTTTCAAATTGGGCTTCTATCCCCGGATACTGCCCCCAGCAGTTGGAGGTTTCTCCAGGATCTTTCTTTAGATTATAGAGAACCTTGGCGTGGGGGTGGCGCTCGTCGTAGATGTATTTGAACTCTGGCGTTCTCATTGATATGGCCCACCAACTGCCCTCGATCATCTCTGTAATCGCCGTTTCAATCGGGAGGGGGTGCATCTCGCAATTCCTGCCGAGAAGGGATCTGCCCTGCATCTGAGGCCCCGCTGGCACACCCAAAACTTGAAGCGCCGTCGGCGCCAAATCAAGAAGGGTCACTTGGTCGGCAATTCGACGGGGCTGGTTCAGTCCGGGCAGATGGATAACCAGGGGAACGCGAATAATCTCCTCG
>DAOTAI010000262.1:0-7149 GCA_035593865.1 Acidobacteriota bacterium | reverse complement strand
AAAACACCTTGACAACAGCAGTCCTCATAGAAGGGTGGGTTTCGAATCCGGCCGGTGCTTTTCCGGCCGGATTGAAACCCACCTGCGTTTGGTCGCACCGAATCTCACATCTGTTCCCAAAGATCGGTGCTCAGGTACTTCAATCCGCTGTCGCAGACCAGGAAGGCAATACTCGCCCCCCGCTCTCGCTCTTGGAGCAGGCGCACTGCGGCCGAAAGGTGGGAGCCGGCCGAAAATCCGCCAAAGATCCCTTCGACTTCAGCTAGCATTCTGGCGCCGCAGATTGCTTCGTCGTCGGTTACTTGTAGGTAGTCCGTCACCAAGTCCTGGTCTAGAAGTGGGAGGCGAGACATACTGTAGCCCCCGCCCTGTATTTTATGGCTCGGGTTGCTTATCTTGCCCCCTGCGAGAGCAGGCGCTGAAGCAGGTTCAACAAGGTAAGCGCGAAGACGCGGGTTTCGCGATCGAAGATAGCGAGTGATACCCGCAAACGAGCCGCCGGTACCCGCAAAATCGACAAATACATCCACCTGTCCTCCCGTCTGCTCCCAAATCTCTGGCCCGGTGTGCCGCTCATGGGCCAAGCGGTTCGCTTCGAGCTCGAACTGGTTCGCACGAAAGGCTTGCCGTTCTCGAACAAGCTCCTGCGTCTTCTCCTCGACGAGTGCCAGGTCTTCTCCCGAGACTTGGTTGGGAATCGATCCCACGGCTTGGTCCACGAGGACAACTTCTGCGCCCAGAGCCCGCATCATGCGGGCCCGCTCAACAGTGTTCCCGCGTGACATTACAGCGATAAACGGGTGCCCCAAAGCCCGGCAGACGATTGCCAGCCCAGTGCCCGTATTGCCGCTGGTGAGCTCTACGACAGTCTGGCCTTCTTTAAGCTGTCCGCTGGCCTTAGCTTCTCGGATCATCTCAAGAGCGATGCGGTCCTTCTTGCTGAAACCCGGATTGAGATATTCGAGCTTGGCGAAAATCCGGCCATTCAAACCCAGCTTTGCAACCAGGCGGTGGAGCTCCACCATGGGCGTGCAACCAATCGCGTCCACAATCGAGTGCAATAGCGTGCCGGCGCGTCCTGTTGTCATTGATCTGTTGCCTCCATCACTTTGTACTTCAATTAAGCGCAAGAGCTCACATGATGCCACATTTCGTGAAAGCGTCTGTGGCGCGAGAATTCTGCCACAAAACTCTTGAATTTATTCGTTTCCCCGCATATGCTCCGTTGCAGTCGATCCTGGATCGGGAGGTGCCGGTGTCTGGATCGGCCCGGGGGGAAGAAGTAAGCATGTTATGCTCGAGCCTAATCCGAAGCGCCTCGACATTAATAACTTGCCACTGGCCGCCCTGGTTGTCGGAGAGGATTGCGTCATCCAGGAATGGAACGACTTAGCGGAATTCCTGCTCTCCGAAGGTGAAACGGGAGAATTTGAGGCCCGTGCGGAACTTCTGGCCAGGCAGGTCCTTTCACAGATCAAGGGGCGCGTGGCCGGACTCGATTCTCCAATAAGCCTGGGTGTGAAATGTCCTCCCGCCCACCTAAAGGCTTGGGCTTCCCTGCTCCCCAAGGACGGATCGGGAAGGCACTCTTACCTTCTGTTGCTTGCGGAAGCGCGTGCCGCCGAATTCCATGAGGAAGACGCCAGCGGCGCTGACATGTTCCGCTCCCTGATGAACAGCACCACAGACAACATCTATTTTAAGGATGCCAATTCCCGCTTTTTGAAGATCAATCCGGCGACAGCCTCCTGGTTCGGCGTCCGAAGCCCGGAGGAAGTGGTCGGTAAGACCGACTTCGATTTCTTCTCGGATGAACACGCGCAGGAGGCGTTCCAAGACGAACAGGAGGTGATCCGAACAGGCCAGCCCATCGTTGGCAAAGAAGAGAAGGAAACCTGGCCCGATGGACGAACGACTTGGGTGTCTACTACGAAAGTACCGTTGCGCGACGCGAACGGTAAGATAATCGGTACCCTGGGTATCTCGCGCGATATCACCCGAAACAAGCAGTTGGAGCACGTGCTGAATCAGACCTATGAACTGCTGGAGACGATCTTCTCGTCGATTCACGTAAAGATCGCTTACATGGATACGGAGTTCAACTTTATTCGAGTGAACCGGGCATATGCGGAATCCGACGGCCGAGAACCTGAATTCTTTGTCGGAAAAAACCATTTCGATCTTTATCCGGATGCCGAGAACGAGGAGATCTTTCGAAGGGTGGTCGCAACAAAAGCGCCCTATTTTGCTTTCAAGAAGGCTTTTGTTTATCCGAACAATCCGGAACGAGGAACAACTTACTGGGATTGGAGTCTCGAGCCGGTTCTGGATCTTCAAGGCGAGTTGAAAGGGGTCGTGCTGAGCCTGATTGATGTGACCCAGCAAACGCGAGCCGAGACCGCGCTTCAGACATCGCGTGAGGACCTGCGCCGCTTGTCAGCGCGGCTGGAATCGGTTATTGAAGACGAGCGGAGGCGTATTGCACACGAGTTGCACGATGAATTGGGCCAGTCTCTCACTGGGCTCAAGATGGAACTGGCTCGGATTGTCCACGATTGCGCTGAGATGCCGCACCTCGCGCTGCGGCTCGGGTCTGTAGTCGAAATGATAGGGAATTGTTTGGACACCGTCCGCCGTATCTCCCAGGAGTTGCGGCCGGCTATTCTCGATCACCTGGGTCTGCCGGCTGCGGTGGAGTGGCACGCAGGCGAGTTCGAGAAACGGACCGGAATCAAGTGCTCCTTTGAGTCCGACTTGGATCAGCCGAACTTCGATAGCGAGACCAGCACTGCTCTTTTTCGTATTGTCCAGGAGGCTTTGACAAATGTGGCGCGGCATTCGAGAGCGACGCAGGTGGCGGTGAGTTTGCGGCGCTCGGAGGCCGGCGTGACGGTCGAAATCAGAGACAACGGTAGAGGGATCGAGGAGAATGCCCTGCGGAATTCTCAGTCACTCGGGATTCTTGGCATGCGGGAGCGGGCCTCCCGCCTGGGAGGAAGCCTTTTGATCCAGTCTCGTCCGGATCTGGACGGTACCTCGGTTCGCGTCACCCTCCCCGGCTAGCGAGCTGGTGCCGGACCGTAGCGCTCGTACGATTTTTCCATAGGTTCTGAGAAGCTGTGAAAAAATCGAGGTGCTTGTCCGTGTAATCTGTGCCATCCGTGCCATCCGCGGGCTTGGTACCCGCGGATAGCGCGGAAGGCACGGATTACACGGATAAGCGGGCCTAGACTTCGAGGTTGCTGGGGTATATCAAAACAGAGGTTTGTTTTAACCCAGTTTCGGCGGAATTTCCTCTAACGGGCCCATCCATTGAAGCTGGCGTTCGAGATCCCCATGAAGCTCATACTTCTTAACCAATCCGGCCAACTGAGGGCCGCGGATCTCGATCTTGCTCAAATCATACTGACCGATGCCGGCCTGTGAACAGAACTTCAGGTAGCCTACCCAGTCTGGGTTGATTCCCATGGCTTCGACGCCGACGCGGTCGGCGGCAATCAGATCCGTCGAGGCGATCGCCAAACGTGAAGGAACCGGTTGGCCGGAAGTAGGACCATTGCCTTCCATGCCTTCGAACCCGTCAATGACGGTGGCGCCCCAGAAAGGCTTCATTTTCTGAGCCGTCAAGAGAATGTCGAAGTGAGTCTGGCGAACTCCGCCGTGGTAGTGTCGCTTGTCGTTCCAGCGCGGCGTCTCCTTCGGCGCGCTGCGCAGCGGAGCGCCGAGCGTCATGTTCTTGACCGAAAGCGTGGCTACGACCACATTGTGAGTCTTCATCACAGCTGCACACAGGATGAAAGCCTCCGGGTCCAACAGGCGTGCTGCCAGGCGGACCGGGACAGGGTGCAGATCGCCGCTGAGAATCGGAAAAACTTGGTACTTCCCCTCTTCATTCAGATCAATAAGCTTCACTTCCAGGGGCTTGTACTCTGCCGGCAATTTTGTGTAACCGAAGTTGTCGTACCCCTCCCACGTGCGGCCGGCCGCTGATTCGGCAATGAAAATGGGACCTTTGAAGCGTGGCGCCAAGAAATCGAGTATGCCCCGCAGCGCATCGGCATGCGTGGCGGCCACCTGGTTAACGGTCGAGACCAGGTTCGGCTTGAGCACCACACACTTCTTTGTCTTAAGAATCGGTAGGATCTGTTCTTCGATGGACAAAAGCGATTCGTATATATTGCGGCGTCGGTCCTCTCCATGCACGACCCCTACAACTGACTTTGAAGCGGGGGCTGCCGACAAGGCGGTGGTTTGCTGTCCTAGAGCTTGTTGACCGAGCATCGGCGCCGCAGCCAGTGCACCGGCCCCCCAAAGGAAACTACGACGCGAGAAACGTGAAATACCTGTTTTCATCGGCCGCTTTTTAGCATATAAGCTAAAGTTCTACAAGGTAGTTGGTTAAAACCGATGTTAAGTCATGCAAGGAAGAGGATTGATATGTCAAAAGGTTCATCACGACGTACTTTCTTAACGACAGGTCTGGCCGCGGTTCCCACCGCCGCTATTACCTCCCGGATTAATCCCGCGTTTTCCCAAACGGCAAGCGCTCAACCGGCGGGATTGCAGTACCGCGTGCTGGGTCGTACCGGGCTGAAGGTCACCACCGTCGGCTTCGGCTGCATGATCACTTCTGACCCCGCTGTAATTCAAAAGGCGGCTGATCTCGGGATCAATTACTTCGACACGGCTCGGGGCTACCAGGGAGGAAACAACGAGAAAATGGTCGGCGCCGCGCTCAAGGCAAAGCGAAAGAGCATCGTTTTGTCTAGCAAGACCCCATCAGGCACCAAGGAAGGAGCCCTGGCTGATCTTGACGAGAGCTTGAGGCAGCTCCAGACCGATTATCTCGACATCTGGTACCTCCATGGCCGTAGCAAGGCTGAAGAAATCTCGGACGGCTTTCTCGAGGCCCAGAGGATCGCCAAGAAAGCAGGCAAAATCCGGTTTTCGGGTGTCAGCACGCATTCAGGAATGGCCGAGGTAATCCGGACGATGATCGCCAAGAAAGCCGACCTGGACGTGGTTCTCACTTCGTACAATTTCTCGATGGACCCGTCCATAGAAGAGTCGATCGAATCGGCCGCTAAGGCCGGGCTGGGTGTCGTAGCTATGAAGGTCATGGCGGGGGGATTCCGAAGAGTGAGAGAGGGCGACAAGCTTCGTGAGACTTTGAGCCGGGAAGGGGCGATGCTGGCTGCTTTGAAATGGGTCATCAGGAATGAAAACATCCATACGACGATTCCCAGCATCACCGACATGGAGCAGTTGGAAGAGAACATGAGGGCCATGACCTTGCCCTTCGATGAGAGCGACAAGCAGTTGCTCGCATCGCAGCTCGATCTGATTGGCCCGCTTTACTGCCGCAGCTGCGGCCAGTGCCGGGATTCTTGCGCCAAAGGATTGCCGGTGTCTGATATTCTTCGGTACCTGTCTTACGCGGAGGGCTACGGCCAATTCCGCCTGGCCCGGGAAGAGTACCTGCGGCTTCCCCAGGAAATTCTTCAGCAGCGATGTGCTTTGTGTCCTGAATGCACCGTCAATTGTCCTAAGGGAGTACACGTGGCCGAACGGCTTCGGGTCGCACAGGAGATGCTGGCATGAAAGGGTTCAGGATTCCTCCAATCAGTCTGTTGATCTGTTGTTTTATCGTCTTCGCTTCCCTGATCGGTTCCGTTCTGGGTCAATTGCCCGATTGTGCTCAGGTTGAGGGTTGGAGCCAGGATGGACCGCTTCGCGCCTATGAGCCCGATAACCTGTTCGATTATATGAACGGAAATGCCGAGGGATACCTTATCTACGGCTTTCAGAAGATGCAGGGAATCACCTGCAAATGCGGCGAAGACACAATCGTGATCGACATCTCCGAGATGGCGGATCCCGAGTATGCTTACGGAATGTTTCTGGCTAACCGGGACTCGCGACAGCCCACCCAAGACATTGGTATGGGCGGACAAATCCTGGAGCGAAAAGCCACCTTTGCCAAAGATAGGTATTACGTAGAACTGGCGGCGAATCCGGCGAAAGATCATCGGGCTTCACTGGAGAAGTACGTGGCACTGATCGAGAAGTCCATTGCGGGAAGGAGCGAGCCTCCGGCAGTTATCAATTTCTTTCCAACTGCTCGATTGGTCTCCGATTCAGTGCGCCTCGTGCCCCAAAGTGTCCTCGGACTGAGGATACTGAAGAGCGGTTACACCGCGCAGTACGATTTCGGAAAGGCTTTCCTCGTCCGCGAGGCATCGCCGGAATCAGCTGTGAACGTCATGACCAGGCTCAAGGAAAGACTCGGCCAGACTGCGGAACTTCAAATTGGTGATGAGGGTTTCAAAGGCACCGACAAGTACCTGGACGGGCTATGGGTTTTCCGCAAGGGCGCCTGGATCGCCGGATTTGCGAATCTTAAGGATGAAACGGATATCGCGGCCCTCGCCAAAGAATTTGCTGAGAGGATAGAGTAAGCCGCCAGGGTGATAGAATCACCGTTACTGAACGGAGGGAGCCAGACATGAATCGTCGCCGTTTTATCAAGCATGTTGCGGTCGGTGCGGGCACTGTCCCTTTTTGGACGGCCAGAAGCTACAGCGCCATCCAGGGGGCAAATGAGAGGCTTCGGATCGGCGTCATCGGGTGTGGTGGAATGGGCAACACCCACATAGACGCACTACTGAAGATGAGACAGAGCGATAACGTCGAAATCGTTGCTGTCTGCGATATTTACCAGAAACGTCTGGACGCGGCTGCGGCCAAGACCGGAGGTAAACCGTATAAAAAGTACCCCGAACTCTTGCAGCAGAAGGACATCGACTATGTCCTTATTGCGACTCCTGAACACTGGCATCACCAGATGGTTCTCGATGCGCTGGCGGCCGGCAAGCATGTTTATGTGGAAAAGCCGCTGACTCACACAATCGAGCAGGCCAAGGAAGTGGTTGATCGAGTCAAGCACTCAGGGCTGAAACTGCAGGTTGGCGTTCAGGGAATGTCCGATGAGTCCTATGAAGTGGCCCACCAATATATCAAACGCGGTGATTTGGGCAAGGTTGTCATGGCCCAGATCGATTACTCGCGGAACTACTCAGGGGATTTCTGGGCCTATCCCATCGACAAGGACGCCAAGCCGGGAGTCAACCTCGATTGGGACGCCTGGCT
>DAOTAI010000261.1:0-7154 GCA_035593865.1 Acidobacteriota bacterium | reverse complement strand
AGGCGGGCGACCGGCCGGTCGGGATTGTGGCAGAAGTGGTTCCCGGCGCGGTAGGAGAGTCCTGAGATATGTCCAAAGGTGAGGCGATTTTCGAGTGCGTGGAGCAATTTCTCGAGAGTCTTTTCTCCTTCTCCCCGGATGATGAAGTCGGCGGGAACAGGTGACCCTTCAGAGTATTCTTCAGGAGCGAGGCTCGGGTCATAGCCACCGACCACAATTTGAATACTCGGCCGGATGCTCCGAACGAGTTGGATAACCTGGCGGGCCGTTCGGCGTTGAAAGGTCATTACCGAAAGCCCCACTACGTCCGGCTGCAGTTTCTGCATTAAGTGCTCGATGGTCGGGCGAACTCGTCCGTAGACCAGAATCAGATCGGCCACGGACACTTGATGACGAGGATCGACATTCCCTGCCAGCGAAGTCAGCGCGCCGTTGGGCATACGAATGGCCAACGCCGGCATATGCTCGAAAGCGTCGGGCATGGAGAAAAGCAGGACTCGCATTAGATACGCTTCTTTGTCTTCCATTTTAGAATCTTCGAAGCTGAGACAACAGCAGGCTTACTCGATTGGCACAGCCGGCGTACAATGAGGCGGTCTTGTGTCAAACCGGTTTGTAGAACCAACATAAAGTCAACGAGGGATCGTCATGATTCGAACGACGTTGGTGTTTCTGCTTGCTGCAGTCAGTATTCTCTCTTGCCAGGCACAGGGAGTGTGGGACCCTCGGTATCAACCGCTGGACCCCGCTTTGATCAATCCGGACCTCCTGGATAAACGCTGGACTGCCCACTGGATTGCCGTGCCGGGCGAATCTCCGTACGATTACGGCGTCTATCATTTCCGACGCACCTTCAACCTGAACTCGGCGCCCTCCTCTTTCATCGTCCATGTCACTGCGGATAACCGTTACGAGTTGTTCGTGAATGGACGGCGAGTGGGATGGGGACCGGCGCGAGGCGACCTGAATCACTGGCGCTACGAGTCACTCCAGATCGCTCCGTTTCTGAAGCCGGGGAAAAACGTACTGGCCGCCGTAGTCTGGAACTTCGCTCAGTATGCTCCTGAAGCCCAGGTGACGAACCAAACCGGCTTTCTGCTGCAGGGGAATACGGAAGCGGAACGTATCGTAGACACCGGCGCCAGCTGGAAGTGTTATCGAAACCCTGCCTATCGGCCCCTCCACTTTTCCCACAGTCAGATGCGCGGCTATTTCGTGGTTGGGCCCGGTGATCACGTGGACGGGCAATCGTACCCCTGGGGATGGGAAACCGTGGACTTCGATGACTCAGCCTGGGTAAATGCCCAAGCCGATTCCCGCGGGGTTGGAAGCCCGCGAGGCGTTCGCGATGCGGGCAACCGATGGATGCTTGTTCCACGTTCGATTCCCCTGATGGAGGAGACCCCCCAGCGGCTGGTTTCTGTGCGAATATCGGAGGGTATCCAGGTCCCGGACGGTTTCCCGCAGCGCGCCGTCCCGTTTTCGGTTCCCGCGAATTCCAGCGTCCGGTTGATTCTCGATCAAACGTATTTGACGACTGCTTTCCCTGAATTGATCGTAACCGGCGGGCGGGGAGCCCGGATATCCATTGGTTACGCCGAATCGCTGTACAACCAGGGTGCGCGGCGGGGCGACAAGGGTGATCGCAATACGGTGGAAGGTAAAGAATTCGTGGGCTACTACGACGAGTTTGTGCCAGACGGTGGCGCGAACCGTCTCTTTCGTCCTTTGTGGTGGCGTACGTACCGCTACCTGGAGGTCAAGATCGAGACCTCAAATCAGGCTTTACGTTTCGAAGACCTTCGCGCCGTGTACGTTGGGTATCCGTTCCAAATGAAAGCCCGCTTGGAAACCGACGATTCACGGATCGCCAAATTCCTGGAGATTGGATGGAGGACGGCCCGTCTTTGCGCCCACGAGACCTACATGGACTGTCCCTACTATGAGCAGTTGCAGTATGCCGGAGACACTCGCATCCAGGGACTCATCTCCATCTTCAACTCAGGTGATGCCCGTCTGCTCCGCAATGCCATTGCGCAGCTCGATGACTCGCGCACTTCCGAAGGTTTGACGTTCAGCCGTGCGCCTACCCGGCAGCAGCAGTACATCCCTCCGTTTTCACTCTGGTGGATAGGCATGCTCCATGATTACTGGATGTACGTTGACGACCCTGATTTTGTCCGTCAGACTCTGCCCGGAGTTCGTGCGGTGCTCACCTACTACGCCGGCTTCCAGAAAGAAAACGGATCACTGAAACGCATGCCGTTCTGGAACTACTGTGACTGGGCGACCGAATGGCAGGGGGGTGTGCCTCCGATCGGGGAAGATGGTTCTTCCCTGCCGCTCGATCTTCAGCTTCTGCTTGCCTACGATTGGGCAGCCGACTTAGAACAAGCCCTGGGGGCGGCGCGCTTTGCTGACGAATACCGCAAGGCTGCCTCAAAGTTGCGCTCGACAGTGCGCGAGCTCTACTGGGATGGGCGTCGCCAGATGTATGCCGATACCCCTGCGCGACAGCACTTTTCGCAGTTCAGCAACGCTTTGGCCGTGCTGGCACGCGTGATCGAAGGGGCGCCGGCACGAGCTCTCATAAACCGAATCATTGGCGATCGCAGCATCGTTCAGTGCACCTATTATTCGAGGTATTACCTGAATCTTGCCGTGAACTATGTCGGGGAAGGCGATTTGTACCTGGATCTGCTCGCCCCCTGGGACGAGATGGTAAAGAACGGACTGACCACTTGGGCGGAGCGGCCGGAAGGCGCCAGTAATCCGGCCCGTTCCGATTGCCATGCTTGGAGCGCCCATCCCAACGTGGAGGTCTTTAGGACGATCCTTGGCATCGACTCCGCAGCCCCCGGCTTTCGTAACGTGTCGATCCGACCCTTCCTGGGGAAACTCGAACGAATTTCGGGATCGATTCCCCATCCCAAGGGGGAAATCTCGGTAAAGCTGGAGCGCCGCCAGAATCGGCTGGAAGCTGAGGTCTCGTTGCCGTCCGGTGTAAGCGGACAGTTTACCTGGAAAGGCCAGTCGAAAAAACTCGCGCCGGGTACGACTAAGCTGAGGTTTTGACGAGTTCACTTTTTCATCAGAAGCCAGAAGCCAGAAGCCAGAAGCCAGGAGATTTCGTGCGAGCACAGCGGGGTCGAGCTGGCTTGCGGCAGGTTGAGGCAGCGGTTTCGATACAACTCGCCACAAAACGGCGAGTCACTCACCCGCCTCGCCTCAACCTGCCGCTCTCAGGTTCGGCTCATAAACATGGATGGCCGTCCTTCGGGAGTGCGCGTCAGCCAAACCAGATAAGCGCTCGCGGGAACGTGGTTTGAAGCGCTGACAATACCGATAGCATGAGGCGCTTGAGTGTCGCGCAGTGTCCTCATTCCTGAGACGGCCAACTGGTCAGGGGGCCGGGATCTTTGATGGCCCCCTCGTCAACTCGTTTTGGCACCAGAAAGACTGCCAGCGTCTCCCGACTGTTTGCCGGCAGGACTGTTTCAAAGCCGACCATGACTGTACCGGGATTGGGAGCATCGTAGTCATAAGGAGGATCGGTACTCCAGGTTTTCATCATGATTCCTTGCGAACCCTTAACTTGCAGACGCAGATGCTGGCCTTTTAAGCTCAGTTCCGCGGAATCAGGGCCGGTGATTTTCACCTCTGCCGGTGTGAGAAGCGTCCAGCGGACAGCGGTTTCTTTCCCTAGTGTCTCCAGTTCATCACGAACTACGACATAGCGTCCGTCGACGATCGCAACTCCCCGGTCCGCCTTCTTGATCTGGCCCTTGTACACGTCCGTGATGTCAACTTGCGCGTGCATGAACCGGGGATTGTCGGAATGACGGGTAATCGGGCCAAAGCCGGCGACACGCTGTAGCTGCCCGTCGATTGTCAGCGTATTGTGGACGAAGTTGTTATAGCGGAAGACCTGCCAGCGCTGTGAATCCTGGTCTCTGTTCCACAGGTCCACTCCCTTGGACTCGAGCGAGTGGTAATCCTGTGCGCCGAAGTCCATGGCCCATCGAACCCCGTCAGCTTCCATGACAAAGGAACCAATGTCCATGTGGCCATGGTTTACTGAAGGAGATCCTGCTTTAACTCCAACGAAAATTGCGGTTGGATCAGTCCACGACGTGCGCATCAACGCGACAGGGTTCTTACCCCGGCCGACCCAGACATTTTTTTCTGGCGGCGAAATTGTGACAGCTTCTCCACTTCCTCCCCAGATGAGGGTCGCCGGGAGGAGACGATCGCGACTGGTGCGTTCGTTCTCCAAATAGCCTTTTTCCAGCCATAGAAGCGAGAAGTCATTCAGCTGTCTCGCAAACCAGAACATCGCGGGGTTGAGCCCTGGCTGTGCACCAGAGTCGGAATAATTGAAACAGAGGCCCGACGGACCGGTCATGTGCTGAAGGTAGCCGGCTGTACGCATGAAGCCGGGAGCGCCCGACAGGCCGAAATCATGACCGAATGCTTTTTGAAGCGCGCTCAGGAACATGACATTGAAGTTGGTGCCGTAACCCCAGTAACCATACCCTTCAGGATAGGCGCCATCCGGTCCGTAGTCCTTCATCGCCAGGGGAATGGAATCGATCGACCGCTTGATAATCTGACGCGCGAGGTCGGGTCGATCCTCGAAAATTGCCAGCGCACCGTAGGTCATGCCCGCGTTGCAGACTTGATTCCAGTTGTGCGACGACTGCAGCCAGCCCGAGTAGCGGGATTCGAGAGAGGGCTCGAGTCCCTTCTGAATGATCGCCTCTTTGACGATAAGCCGCGTCTCGGCGGGCAGGACTCTGTATAACCAGTCATAGCCGATCGCCGCTGCCATGGTCATCTCGGCTACATCCAGAAAATGCGAGGGATTCCAGTCAATGAAACGCGAGACGGCCAGCAGTTCCTGCTCGGCGCGCTTCGCGAATTTTTCTTCACCAGTCATGCGCCATGAATACGAGAGCAGGAAGACACGACGCAGACATTCGCGCGATTTTGCCAGAAGCCGACGTCCGACGACCACGCGTTCCACTGGGGCGGTTTCGAGCAACGCCTCCGATTCAATCAGAATACGCTCATGGATCTGCCTCCATATCCCTTCCGAAGCGATCGCCTTGCGTATCGCCGCTTCTTCTCCGTTAAGCAGAAGTAACCGCGGATGATCAGGGAGTCTATCGAAATCCTTGAGCTGGTCAGTCTGCGCCGTCAAAAAGAGGAATGTCAGAACAGACACTGTCAAACAGGTCACCATGGTCCTAACCGTCGATCGTTTCATACTCCGTTGTTTTAACAGAAATCCCAGAATCGGGGGAGGGGAAGGTGTCAGCAGAGACTGGTCGTAGTCGGACTCTCCAGCTCCAGAGTCCGGGTTTGTAGAAGGCGGAACTACAACAAATTGTACCTGCTGCTCGTTCTGTCGGGATGTGCAGATGAAACAATCCCGTTTATTGTGCGTAACTTCAACAAGAGGAGCGGGGTCGAGAACACTCGCCTTTTGTTACTGACGAGATTTAGCAGAGACAGGACGGCTGTATCCCCTCGCCACTGCCTCTGCCCGGTCCGGTATGAACTCCTCCGGCAGGCGCTTCCCAGGCTCCGCCTGCACATGCCGGACCTATCCTCTACCCTAACTTTATACTTCTACGACAACTTTACACTTCGCACAACTTCATCATGCGATCCAGCGTCTGGAGCGGTTCTTTGGTTGGCGTGTATTCGTGTGAAAGAAAACCGTCGAAACCGAGGTCGGCTATGGCTCGGCAGATCGCTGGGTAGTACAGCTCCTGGGTTTCGTCAAACTCGTGTCGCCCGGGGTTCCCGGCGGTATGAAAATGCCCGATATGTTGGATGTTCTGCCGGATCGTTCGGATGATATCCCCTTCCATGATTTGCATGTGGTAGATGTCGTAGAGCAGTTTCACGCGTGGCGAATTGACTCTTTTGCAGACTTCGACTCCCCAGGCGGTTCGATCGCACATGTAGCCGGGGTGATCCACCTTGCTGTTAAGCAACTCCATGCATAACGTGACCTTGTGATCTTCAGCCATCGCCTTGACTTTGTTTAAGAAGGCCACACAATTGTCCTGTCCTTCCTCATCCGAGATTCCAGCCCGGTCGCCAGCCATTATGATCAGGTTCGGCGCCCCGGCAGCGGCTGCCTTGCTGATGAGATCCCGCACCCGGCGCTCGAGTTCTGCGTGGTTCTTCCGGTCATTGATGCCGCTTTTGATCGAACCGCCCCCGGTCACCATAGTCGGGATGAGGCCGTATTTCTTGAGAACCGGAAAATCCTCCGGGCCCACAAGATCGATGCCCCAGCCGCCCAGTCTCGCCGTCTCGCGGCACATGCCTTCCAGATCGAGCTTAAGTCCCGAGAAGACGCCCCGGCAGACTGCCTGCTTCAAACGCCCGGGGCGCCGGTTGACTGGAGCAGCCGACGCGGTCGTTTCGGCGAAGCCGACAGCGGTAACTGCGCCCAGTGTTGCCAGGAAGTCTCTGCGTCCAAGATGATTTGATTCTGCCATAGATCCTCTCCGTTTGAATCGCTCCCGGCATGATAAACAGGAAAGCAATCTTCGGCAACAACGTTACGACAAGGGTCAGCGGTTGATCGCGACCTGTGGTTCCGGGGCCTGACCTCGGCAACCTGGCTTGCTATCCGCCGCCCCGGATGAATCAAAAGTCGATCTGAAACCTCATTTGGAAGATGTCAGCGTTGCCCGTTTCGTGCAAATCTGCCCGGACATAGTTCCACATGATGCGGCTAAATGAACTCAGATACCAGTTCAGGCCCAGGGTCCAATTCATCAGCTCGCCTCCTCGGACCGCCTCGTTGTTCAAATCGATCTTTGAAAGGCGCAGAGCAATCTCCCAGGCGCCCAAACCCTCTCTGGAAAGGAACGACTTTCGAGGCTGTACGCGGTCGAGAGTGGCTTCGGAAGCATTGTAATTTCGATTTTCGCCGGTCAGGAAGCAACTTCCCTGGAGGTAGAATCCTTTAAATGATGGTTCCCGTCCGGGACCTCCGTCGGTGTCGGCTAGGATATATTCCCCCTGCAGAGAGGCAGGACCGTGAACCAGCGCCAGTTCTGTCCCCAGCAGGTCTACGGCTTCAGCCGGAACCAACCCGGTGTCCACAAATCGTGGAGAAAGGTGAGCTT
>DAOTAI010000260.1:0-7185 GCA_035593865.1 Acidobacteriota bacterium | reverse complement strand
GCTGTCCAACGATGCCTGCCTGCCCTGGCTGCTCTGTACGAGCGCGTGGTGAAGCTCGGCGCTCGTCACCACGTGATCGGTTCCGGCTAACGCCGATTGGAACGAGTAGAGCAAGAGAACGAAAGTGGAAAAGAGCGAGAACAGACCTTTGACTTTCAGCATCTTCGGGTAACCTCCGAGACAATCCTTTTCAGTATAGCTCAGCCGAGTTAGAAAGCTAACCGCCCGGGGAATGTGAACTACCATTCGCGTAATCCGTGTAATCCGCGCTATCCGCGTGCCCGGGCTCGAACAGGCCGCACTTGCGACTCTTTGGAGCTTGAGGGTAGGCTTTCGAGATGAGACTCTATTCGGAACTCGCCCCCTGGTGGCCTCTAGTTTCCCCGCCTGAAGAGTACGTGGAAGACGCAGCCTTTTATAGACAATGCCTTATCTCCCATTGCAATCCCGCCCCCGAATCGCTGCTTGAGCTGGGGTCAGGCGGTGGAAACAACGCCTCCTACCTCAAGGCTCATTTTCGCATGACGCTTGTCGATCTTTCCGAGCAGATGTTGACGGTGAGCCGCGCTCTCAATCCCGATTGCGAACACCTTCAGGGCGACATGCGGTCGGTTCGGCTCGGTCGAGTCTTCGATGCCGTTTTCATCCACGACGCGATCGTCTACATGGCCACTACCGACGACCTGCGACGTGCGATCGATACCGCTTTTCAGCACTGCCGCCCGGGAGGAGTCGCCCTATTTGTTCCCGATTTCACCCGGGAGACTTTCAGGCCATCGACGGATCATGGAGGCTGCGATGGAGCACGAGGCAGCCTCCGGTACCTCGAATGGAGCGTTGACCCTGATCCCCAGGATAATCAGTACACCGTGTACTACGCCATAATCCTCCGGGAAAACGGCCAGCCCGTGCGATACTACCACGACGAGCACCTGGAAGGCCTGTTCAGCCGCGACGAATGGACAAGACTCCTGGCAGATGTGGGTTTTGATCCTAAACTGATTCGGGATCCCGAGAGTCGCGATCTGTTCCTGGGAAAACGTCCGTGAGAGCCGTTCAGATCCGGATGCCTTCAGTAGGCAAAAAAAGACCCCAAGTGACCTTTAGAACACCGACCTAACCTTGTCCAATCTTTCAAATGGACTCGTATTCGGTGCTTCGTTGGTCTCTTGGGGTCAATCCTTATTATGGGCTCGTTTTCAAGACAGTTCAAGTGAAGCCCGATATCCGTGTAATCCGCGTTATCCGTGGTATCCGCGGGAATGGCTACCCGCGGATAGAACGGATAGCACGGATTACGCGGATGATAGGCGATAGATGGTTCGGCTCACGAAGCAGCCTTTTGAAACAACCGTACCGGCTGGAAAGAGCACAAGTCATCTTTGATGAGACGCGTACCGGGTACGCCGTGCTGATCGGGCATCCACGAAAGAACCGAAAGCGTTCCGCCGGTAATACGGGCGGCGAGCGTCGCTCGCGTTTCCTGGTTCAGTGTGATGATGAGCTTAAGAGGGCGGGAGTAAACCCTGTGAAGTCGAACGAGAGTCTGCCACAGCCGGCAAAGGTCTCCAAATGCAGATTCATCAAGGTGGTGAGCGGGGTCATCCATGATCATGCAGGTATGCGAAAATCGGCCGTATGTCATGTATCGGGTGAAAAACCAAGCGAGTCCGAGGATGTGAACTTCGGCCTGATTCAGGATGTAGCGGGCTAAACGCCCTTTCACCTGCAGCGTGGACCGCTGCTCGCCGCGTCGACAGGTCACGTCGATGCGAGGCCGGTCGGGAAGCAGCCAAGGGGCAGGGGTGAGATTCAAACACAACTCCAGCCAGAGTGCGGCCAGTGAGCGCGGGAGATGCTGGTTCACCACATCGGCGAGAATGGTTGTAAGTCTTTCCTTGACCGGTCTCCAGTTACCGGGCGCCTCGAACACCTTGCGAGCGTCCCGGAACTGCCAGACCAACTCGCGGGTCACCCGCGCCGCCTCGCTCCGGGCGTCGACAGGCAAGGGCACCAACGGTGTTTCTTTGAGTGCCAGGAGGACAGAGATCAGGTCCTCGCGTCGGCTCTTCTCGCTGATCCACTCTCGAAAATCGGCCCCATCCGGAATCAGCCATCTGAATGCCTGGCCGAGACGTGCCTGCTCGCCGGGAGGGAGCGGGCACTGATTCTGCCCAAGACTGTCCAGCGCTTTCTGAGCCTCCTCGATCTTAAGTTTGAGCCGAACGTACTCTGCGCGCAGCCTGTCCCGCTCGGCGGTAGTCTGCTCCAGCAGCGACTGGACGACTGCAAGAATCCCGCCGTCGCCCGCATGATCGGCACCGCATGTCGGGCACTGATCTGCGTGATGTTTGCCCCAGGCTTCCTTGACGTATGCTTCTGCCAAGGTTAAATGCTCGATTTGGCGGGCGACATCGCGTCCCTGTTCGAGGACTCGCTGTTGCTCGCTCTGCAGCAGTTCAAGATCCCTTAAAAAAGTCTCAGCCTTGGGCGTAACCGGCTCGCTCTGGACAGCCCTGTTTCCTCGTCCCAGCCATTCGCCCCATGCCCGGATGCGCGCCGCAGCCTGGTCCAATTCTGGACGGAGCGCGCCGATGCGCTCATCGATATTCTTGACAAGTTCTTTAGAAAACGCGGCAAGCTCGTTAAATTCATCGAGCCAGTCACATATTTCGGCCTCGAGGTTGTCGGGGCTCTCATCCATTTGAGACAACCGGGTGGCCAGCGTTTTTCGGGCTGATTCATTGCCCCAGTCCTGCCACCGCCAGGAAAGCTGTGCTCCCAGCTGTACGGTGTCCAGCCATTCAACCAGGGGCTGCGGAAGGCCGGGCAAGATGCGATCGATTTCACGCCTGGCAATCCGCTCAAAGGCCGTTTCGAGCCGGGTTATGGAGGTGGAAAGGCCAAAAGTCCGCAAGAAATCCTGGCGGTTGGTGTTGGCCTCCTGCACGCGCTGTTCGACATACTCTTCGACCTGTTCAGCCAGCCTGGAATAGCCGCGCAAGATGCGCGAGCCTAATTCGTGAGCAGACATCCGCGCGAATTCCAGCGTTTCATCCTGGTGGAGGATGGTTCCGGCCATGGCGATGTCGGCAGAACTCGTTTCCGAAGCGGGAACCAGGTCCGGAATAAGAGGCGGCTGGTCATCAAGTGCAATACGAGGTCGAAAATCAGCGCTGGACTCCGCCTGCTCATCTATCGGGGTAAGGTAGTGTTTGAAGTATTCACCGGTGCGATCGGTCACCGAAACGTCTTTTTCACGCGTTCGATCCACAAACGTTCGGTAGGCCGGGGAAGAGCCAAAGAGCACAAGCGAGAGGGCCTCGCAAAGACTGCTCTTGCCCGCGCCGTTGGGTCCATAAATGACGTCGACGGAGACGTTCTCATCCCCGAGATTCAGCTTTACCTCCCGGAGGTTGCGGAAGTTTTCGATCTCGATCCGGGAAAAGGTTCGCGGCGCTGCTGGGCCTGCGACCACGTCTTTGCACGACTCGTTGAAGTCTTCTGCCGCCCGGACTACGTCTTCCGCCAGCTCGCGTTGTTCGGGCTTCTTGAAGTACAACGGGAATTCACGAAGAGTCTGCCTCACGAGATCGTCCGCGCTCGCCCACCTACCAACATCCTCAATCTGTTCCTGGCTGAAAACCTCGCGGGTAGTGAGGAGCAGGCGCGGGAAGCCGTGGTGGTCCAGTTGTTTCTCGAGGCTGTCGCGTGCGTTAATGAAGACGGCATCCAACGAGATGTCTTCGGAAAAAGACGTCTCTTTTCGGACTTCCGCCACTTGCCGCATCCAAGTGCGGCTCTCTTTCACATCTACAAGCCAATGCAACGCGATACGCCAGCTACCTCGAGGATCGGCCTCGTCGAGACTCTCGGGCCCCGGCGAAACCACCAGGCGGGATCGCAAGTTGAGCGTCCGGAGGATCTGCTTGCGCATGTCCGTCCAGCGATGGAAAGGCACGAGGTAGAAAAGCAGGCCGATCTCCGGATCGAGCAGGACGGCGGCGGCGCTTTCGTCTGGCTCGATTTCGCTGGTGAGATCGTCGGCGGAGACGAATCGCCAGACCGGCTGACGCCCCGCCTCCAGTTGACAAATCGAGCTGGAGAACCGAAGGCCTAACCTTTCACGATACGCCTTCTCGAGATAATCACGGCATCTCTCAATGATGGTCATACCAAATCCCCTGGCCTCACCTTTATAACCTACCGCTTCGGGGTGAAAAACCTGGGGAAAACCCCGCAAACTCTCAATGCACTCTGCCGATTTTGCACCGTTCCTTCAGGAAGCGCAGGACCTTCGAACGCCAGCGACCGTGCGAGACGTCTATGAAAGTTATGGAGGCGCGATTTTTCCTCTTGATGTAGCATCCTTCCCAAAGCGTCTCATGCCACAACTTGGAGTAAAATTCCTTCGGGGAAAGGTCGTCGTATCCGTTCAGGATGACGCCAATCTTACTGAGGGCGAAGAAGATTTCCCTCAGCTTTTTCAGGGTCTTCTCTTCATCAAGATCCTCGGGTCGCGGCAACCTGACTCCGTGCTCCTCGAGTCCCTCAAAAAGGCTCGGTCCCGATCCGATTGACTCGAACGCCAGGATGTCTTCCAGGTAAGCCTGCCGATCAGCCACCGGGAAATCCGGTGACGACCAGGAGGCATAATCCCCGTCCGACATGCGAACCAATTCTCGCTCGATCTCTCGAACACGAGTCCGCGCCTCCCGATCCGCCTTGAAATCAACACCCCTTTCCCGTCTTTCTCTCTTCATTCTCGATTTCCGTCCCATCACGGTTCTCCTTTCAGGTGACTCCAATCGCACCTGTATAAAGAACGCTCGAGCGCGAAAATCTACGAATGAATTTTCAGTGAGCCGCGTGATCCGGGCAATCAACGCCATCCGCGCCCCCCCTGGCTGGCCGGTGGTAGCCTGACTGACCTGAGTCCAGCTAGAATAGATTTTTTACTCCGAGTATGGATTACGCAATCGTCTGCAGAAACCTCTACAAGCGGTACCAAGAGGGGAACAGGATCGTCGACGCACTAAACGGATTGGACCTGGTCGTCAAGGCCGGAGAGTGTTTCGGGCTTCTCGGGCCCAACGGTGCGGGTAAGACCACCACTGTCGAGATTCTGGAAGGCCTCCTCCCACCCACATCCGGGGAAGTGGAGATTCTTGGATGCCGTTGGGGGACAGGCCAGGACCAGCAACTGCGAGAGCGCATCGGCATCACGCTGCAGGAAACACGCTTCCCGGAAAGATTGAAGGTGTGGGAGATTCTGGAACTGTTCCGCAGTTTCTACACCCACGGGATGACAACCGAACAGGCCATTGCCACGGTAGCGCTCGAGGAAAAAGCAGATGCCTGGGTGCGCGATCTGTCCGGGGGACAGCGCCAGCGCCTGGCTGTTGCCACAGCCCTGATCGGGGAACCGGAGCTTCTGTTCCTGGACGAACCGACCACCGGCCTGGATCCGCAGGCGCGCCGGCGACTGTGGGATGTTATTCGCGACCTCCGAGAGCGCGGACGAACCGTGTTGATCACAACTCACTACATGGACGAAGCCGAGAAGCTATGCGACCGAGTGGCGGTCGTCGACCACGGCAAGGTGATTGCCGAAGGGTCGCCCAACCAGCTGATATCGCAATTGGGAGGGGAGCACATCATTGAATTCAGCCTCGAGTCGAATGGGGCCAACGGCATTCAACCTCATGACTTTCTGGCGCTTCCGCCCGTGATCCGGGCTGCGAAGGAGGCCGACGGCTTTCTCCTCACAGTTGCACAACCTCACGTGGCTATTCCTGCTGTCCTTGAACTTGTTGATCGCTGCAATGGAAAGCTGAACAGCCTCACGACTCGGCATGCAAACCTGGAGGATGTTTTCGTCAGTCTGACCGGGAGATTTCTCCGAGATGAATAGTCTCAAGCCGATACTGCAGCTGGTCATTTGCAACTTGAAGACCTTCCTGCGCGAACCTGAAGCCGTTTTCTGGACTTATGGTTTTCCCCTTCTCATGGTTCTCGGCCTGGGAATCGCCTTTTCAAGCTCCACCGGTCAGCCCATCCGGTTTGACGCGATCGAGGGGGAGGCGGCCAAGCGTATTGTCAGCGCCCTTCAGGACGACCCGGGCTTCCAGGTGATCGTCAACTCCGAGGAGGTCGCCTTCACCCGCTTGAGTAAGAACAAGACGCCTGTTGTGGTCGGGCCGTCCGACAACGGGGGATATGAATATCATTTCGATGCCTCTAACCCGGAGGCGCGAGCTGCTCAAGCGGCCATCGATGATGCTCTTCAGCGGGCTGCCGGCCGCAAAGACGCCTTCCCTTCCAAAGAAGTGATTGTAGAGACGCCTGGCTCCCGTTATGTCGACTTCCTGGTTCCTGGCTTGATCGGCATGAACCTGATGGGCGGAGGGATGTGGGGGATAGGGTATGTCCTGGTCGACATGAGGCTCAAGAAGCTGCTCAAGAGACTGCTCGCGACCCCGTTGCGAAGATTTGACTTCCTCCTCTCGGTGGTGGGAACGCGGCTTGTTTTCTTTATTCCCGAGGTCTTTTTCCTGCTAATCTCCGCATACCTGATTTTTGACGTTCCCATCCGGGGAAGCCTGATGGCCATTACGGCCATGTGTTTTTTGGGATCGCTGGCGTTTGCCGGACTGGGGCTTCTGTCAGCATCGCGCGCCCAGCGGATTGAGACCATTTCTGGAATCATGAACGTGGTCATGCTTCCTATGTGGCTGTTCTCAGGGATCTTCTTCTCTTCCGAGCGATTTCCTGATTTTCTGCAGCCAATGATTCAGGCGCTGCCTCTGACACAACTGAATAACGGACTGAGAGCGATTATCCTGGAGGGCCACTCTCTCTTTTCTCAGGCGCTGCCAATCAGTATCCTCCTGGCCTGGTCCGCGGTGACCTTCGTACTCGCCTTGAGATGGTTCAGGTGGGGGTAGAGGGGACTCGCCCGTTGGCTCGTTAAAGGCAGGACGAAAGCATTTTCCATTTTCCAGAGCCGTAGGGTGGGTTTCGAATCCGGACGGCGTTTTTCCCGGCCGGATTGAAACCCACCAAATGGCACCCAACGAGCCGTATCGGTGCAAGTGGGCCTGCAAGGAAAGCGCACATTGGGCGGAGATCGGTGGGTTTCGATCCGCCCGGAAAAGCGCCGGCCGGATTCGAAACCCACCCTTC